>DATGNG010000308.1:0-7481 GCA_035306865.1 Sphingobacteriaceae bacterium | reverse complement strand
GGTCAAATAACGGGAAACAGTTTTATCATTTGCATTTACTTTTTCTGCAATTTTACTATACGAGATCTCTTGGCCAATTTTCAATGAAATTATTGTCAAGATCTTTTTTAGGACAAGTCGTTGCCTGATCGAACTAATATGTTTTGTTTTTGGGAAAATTTTAAACAAAATATCTTCAGCTTCTGATTTCAATATATTTTGTAAGGTCAAGGCAGTTTCGGAGTCAAGCAATTTTAACCTTTTATCATTTTTATCTTCAGTGATAATATCTTGATGATATCCAAATATGAGTCTTTTATCAAGCAGCAGTTTCTCATGAAAAATGCCGTGCCTGCCAGCCATTTCATCAAAACTCAAAAAATCTGAACATATCATCCGGTACTCCCCTGATCGCTATTTCTCAACAATCAATTTTATTTCGTTCAAATTTAATAAAAAATATTTTTCAGTACAAAAAACAATATGTTCTATTTCCCAAAACACTAATCCGAGAAATGCATTCATTTCTCGGATTAGTGAAATCGCAAAACGATATAGGATGTCTTACTTTACGAAGTACACGAAAAAAAGACCTTGAAAACGCTGCCCGATTAGCTGTAAAGCGGAAACTGCTCCATCATTTCAATGACTTTTTCCTCGATTTTGGCCAGGGCGGAGTCGTTGTCATGTTCGCGTAGAGCTGCATCGATGAGTTCGGCGATCAGGCCCATTTCAGCTTCCTTGAGACCACGGGTGGTCATTGCCGGGGTGCCGAGACGAATTCCGGAGGTGACGAATGGAGATTTGTCATCGAATGGAACCATATTTTTATTGATGGTGATGCCGGCTTTTCCTAAGGCTTCTTCAGCTGCTTTTCCGCTGATTCCTTTGTTGCGGAGGTCGATCAGCATGAGGTGATTGTCGGTACCTCCCGATATGATTTTGTAATCTTTGTCCACAAAGTGTTGAGCAAGTGCCGCTGCATTTTTCTTGACCTGCAGTATGTATTCGAAGTATTCGTCACTGAGAGCTTCTCCGAAAGCTACGGCCTTGGAGGCGATCACGTGCTCCAACGGTCCGCCCTGGGTGCCAGGAAAAACTCCCAGATCCAAAAGGGAGGTGATGGTCCTCAATTCGCCCTTAGGCGTCTTGATGCCCCAGGGGTTTTCAAAATCTTTTCCAACCAGAATCATTCCTCCGCGGGGCCCCCGCAACGTTTTGTGAGTTGTAGTGGTGATAACGTGGCAATGCTGTATCGGATCATTCAACAATCCGCGTGCGATAAGGCCCGCAGGATGGGAAATATCAGCCAATACCAAGGCCCCGACTTCATCAGCTACCTTACGGATAAAGGCATAATCCCAATCACGGGAATAGGCCGAAGCGCCACAGATGATGACTTTCGGTTTTTCCCGCAAAGCAACTTCTTCCAGATGGGCATAATCGATCAGACCCGTTTCCCGATCTACACCATAAAAATGAGGGTCGTATAGCTTGCCTGAAAAATTGACCGGGGAACCATGGGTCAGGTGACCACCATGTGAAAGATCGAACCCAAGAATTTTATCCCCCGGTTTCAGAAGGGACAGAAACACTGCGGCATTGGCCTGCGCTCCGGAGTGAGGCTGCACGTTGGCCCATTCCGCATTGAAAAGCTGCTTGGCCCGGTCGATGGCGATATTCTCAATTTCATCAACCACTTCACAACCGCCATAATACCGCTTGCCCGGAAGGCCCTCGGCATATTTATTGGTCAATACTGAACCCATGGCCTCCATGACCTGCTTGCTAACAATGTTTTCGGATGCTATCAGTTCAAGGCCTTCCTGCTGGCGTTTCAGCTCATCGCCAATTAAATCAAAAATGAGTTGGTCCCTCTTCATGGTATGTAATTTTTGGATTTTTATACATCTAATAATGAATGAGACAAATATATATTTAATTATGTAAATTTGCACCATGGGAACTACAGTAATGGCTACTGCACCGGTAACATTGACAGAGGGTGCAGTGCGTGAATTGAAAAAATTGATTGCACAGCAGGAGTTGTCAGCTGAATACGGACTGCGTATAGGTGTGGAAGGTGGGGGTTGTGCCGGGATGAATTACATTTTGGGTTTTGACCAGAAGAAGGAAGGAGACAATGAGTATGAGGTGGAAGGTCTCCGCATGTTTATGAACAAGTCCCATGGATTGTACCTGGCCGGCATGGAAGTGGATTTCCAACAAGGCCTTGATGCCAGAGGATTTGTCTTCAACAACCCCAACGCTTCCAAGACTTGTGGATGCGGCACTTCGTTTTCGGCTTAATTTCCTTTTAAGCTTAAATTCCTTTTGGGCTTAATTTCCTTTTGGGCTTGAATTCCTTTTGGGCTTAATTTTGTCCTGAGCCCCCTATTGCTTTTCTAAGCGGATTCCTTATCTTTGCATCTTGATTTTCACAGACAATTTGCTGATGTACAAGGAATATAAGCAGCTCGATCTGTCGGAGGTCGGCAAAAGCATGCTGGCACGCTGGAAGAAAGAGCAGATTTTTGAAAAAAGTATCACCAACAGGCCTGCTGACAGGCCTTATACATTCTATGAAGGGCCACCTTCTGCCAATGGTATGCCCGGCATCCATCATGTCATGGCCAGGGCGATCAAAGATATTTTCTGTCGCTACAAAACACTCAAAGGCTATAGGGTAGAGCGCAAGGGAGGATGGGATACACACGGGCTGCCTATTGAGCTGGCTGTGGAAAAAACACTCGGCATCACCAAGGATGATATTGGCAAAAAAATTTCGGTAGAAGACTATAATGCCGCCTGTCGCCGGGAAGTGATGAAATATACCGATGTCTGGAATGACCTGACCGAAAAAATGGGGTATTGGGTGGATCTGGACAATCCGTATGTCACCTATGAAAACGAATACATAGAAACCCTGTGGTGGATTCTGAAAGAATTATACGACAAAGATCTACTATATAAAGGCTATACCATTCAACCCTATTCACCTGCTGCAGGCACGGGCTTGAGTTCCCATGAGCTGAACCAGCCTGGCACCTACCGGGATGTAAAGGACACCAGTATCGTGGCGCAGTTCCGGATCAGGAGAGACCAGGTACACCCGCTGATGGGTCGCCTGATTGAAAATGAGGTGGAAGACACTGCTATTCTGGCCTGGACGACTACCCCCTGGACGCTTCCGGCCAACAGCGCGCTGGTGGTGGGCAAGGATATTGAATATGTCAAAATCCGCACTTTCAACCAATATACCCATCTGCCGGTCAGCGTGGTGCTGGCAGCCAATCTGGTCAGCAAACATTTCAAAGCAGAAGCTGAAGCAAAGCTGCTGCCTGCGGAAGCAGCTCAGGAAGAAGCTGAGCTATCGCTTTCGGATTACCAGCCAGGAGACAAACTGATCCCCTGGCAGATCGTGGATCGCTTCAAAGGGGCTGAATTGGTGGGATTGCGCTACGAGCAATTGCTGCCATATGTGACCAATGAGGAATTGGAGGCCAAAGCCTTTCGGGTGATTGCCGGCGACTTTGTGACTACCGAGGATGGTACAGGTATCGTGCACTCCTCACCTACCTTTGGGGCCGATGACTTTAGGGTGAGCCGCGAGCAAGGCATTCCGGGCGTATTTGTCAAGGATGAAAACGGCAAGGACGTGCCATTGGTAGATCGTCAGGGCCGCTTTGTGGCTGAACTGGACGATCTCGGAGGACGTTTTGTAAAGGAGGAATACTTTAGTGAGGAAGAACGGGCGGCAAAGGATTTCCGGCCAACCGATGTATTGATCGCTATCAAACTCAAAGAAGAAAACAAAGCCTTCGATGTAAAGAAATACGAACACAGTTATCCGCATTGCTGGAGGACGGACAAACCCGTACTTTATTATCCACTGGATAGCTGGTTTATCCGGACCACTGCGGTAAAGGATAGGATGATCGCCCTCAACAAAACCATCAATTGGAAGCCGGAAGCTACCGGAACGGGCCGTTTTGGGAATTGGCTGGAGAATTTGGTGGATTGGAATCTCTCCCGGTCCCGCTATTGGGGGACTCCGTTGCCTATTTGGAGGAGTGAGGACGAAAGCGAAGAGCGCTGCATAGGCTCCATGGAGGAATTGCGCAAGGCTCTTGAGGAGAGTTTGGCTTCGGGCTTGCTGACCGGGGAAGAAAAAACCAAAGGTCAAGCCTATTTAGCCAGATTTGGAACGGATGAATTGGATTTGCACCGTCCCTTTGTGGATGATGTGGTGTTGGTTTCGGCCTCCGGACAAAAATTGTATAGGGAGCCGGATCTGATCGATGTGTGGTTTGACAGTGGAGCAATGCCTTTTGCCCAGTGGGGCCTTGATGCCGAAAAACTCCGGCGTGGTGATGCCCAACCTTTTAAAGATGGTTTTGAAGGAGCCTACCCGGCCGACTTCATTGCTGAGGGAGTGGACCAAACCCGGGGATGGTTCTTTACACTTCACGCTATTTCAGTGATGCTGCAGGATTCGGTTGCCTTCAAAAATGTGGTTTCCAATGGTTTGGTATTGGATAAGAATGGCAATAAAATGTCCAAACGCCTGGGTAATGCTGTGGATCCGTTTGTAACAATAGAAAAATACGGTGCAGACGCCAGCCGCTGGTATATGATCAGCAATGCTGCTCCCTGGGACAACCTCAAGTTCAATATCGAAGGTTTGGATGAAGTAAGGCGTAAGTTTTTTGGCACACTGTATAATACTTATTCCTTCTTTGCATTGTATGCTAATATTGATGGCTTTGCGTACAAGGAAGAGGATATGCCTATAAGCAAGCGACCGGAAATTGACCGATGGATTCTTTCCCTGCTGAATAGCCTGACCAAAGAGGTGGATGCATTTTATGCGGATTATGAACCTACGCGTGCGGCCCGGGCCATCCAGAATTTTGTGGATGAGCATCTGAGCAATTGGTATGTACGGCTTTGCAGGCGCCGATTCTGGAAAGGGGAATATTCGGAGGATAAAATTTCGGCCTATCAAACCTTATATACTTGCTTGGACACTGTTGCCAGATTGATGTCGCCGATCGCTCCTTTTTATAGTGACAGCCTGTTCCTGGATTTGGATGCAGTGACTGGAAAAGTAGGAGCAACTTCTGTACATTTGGTGGATTTCCCGGTTTATCAGGAAGCTCTGGTAGATAAAGGATTGGAGGATCGCATGGCGCTGGCACAGGATATTTCCTCCCTGGTGCTTTCATTGCGCAAGAAGTCTTCATTGAATGTGCGTCAGCCTCTTCAAAAGATATTGATTCCGGTATTGGACGAGGGCTTTGCCGAACAGATTGAGCTGGTAAAAGACCTGATCTTGTCCGAAACCAATATCAAGGAAATCGAAGTGATCAGTGACACCTCTGGTATTATCAAGAAAAAGGTAAGACCCAATTTCAAGGCCCTGGGTCCAAAGGTCGGGAAGGATATGAAAGCAGTGGGGCAAGCTATACAGGAATTGGATCAATCATCCATTTCGCTGCTGGAGCAGCAGGGGGAACTGGTACTGGAAGGCCTGGGTCACCGCATCGGATTGGAGGATGTGGAAATTCTTGCCGAAGATGTGGAGGGATGGCAGGTTGCAAGCCTTGGTCGTTTGACGGTGGCACTGGATATTCAAGTTAGCCCCAGCCTCAAAGCCGAAGGCATTTCCAGGGAACTGGTCAACCGCATCCAGAACCTCCGCAAGGACAAAGGTTTTGAAGTTACCGACCGGATCCGTGTGAAAATATCGGATGTCCCTGAAATTACGGCTGCCTGTCAGGCAAATGCCGAATATATCAAAACGGAGATCTTGGCAGAGTCTTTGATCTTCGATGGGCACTCCGATGGAGGTGATCATGTCGAAATTGAAGACAATCAAATAGAAGTATTCATAGAAAAAATATAGTACATATAAAAAATATAGTATTATGGCCAACAAAACAGAAAAAACCAGATATAGCGACAGTGAGCTACAGGAATTCAAAGAGATTATCCTGGAAAAACTGCGGGTTGCCAAAGAAGAATTGTCAGCCTTGACCACAACACTCAACAGCAGTAATGCGAATGGGACTGACGATACGGCAGGAACCTACAAAACATTGGAGGATGGATCCGCCACTTTGGAAAAGGAACAGACCAACCAATTAGCAGCAAGGCAGAAAAAATTCATCGACAACCTGGAAGCAGCATTGGTGCGTATAGAAAACAAAACCTATGGCATTTGCCGTGAAACCGGAAAGCTGATCCAGAAGGAACGTCTGCGCGCTGTTCCGCACACGACTTTGAGCATGGAAGCCAAATTGAAGCAATATTAAGCCGTCAATGAAAGATTATTTCAAGCCGGTACTGTTGATCATAGCCGTACTGCTGATCGATCAATTGTCCAAATTTTGGATCAAACTCAATATGACCCTGGGGCAGGAGTTCCAGGTATTCGGGGATTGGTTCATTATCCATTTTACCGAGAATAACGGAATGGCTTTTGGGATGGAGTTTGGGGGGGAATTTGGTAAATTGGCTTTGTCCCTGTTCCGGATCCTGGCAGTGCTGCTGATTGGGTACGGAATGCACTACAGGATCAAACACAAATACAATCAGGGTTTTATTCTTTGTGTAGGCTTGATTCTGGCCGGTGCCGTGGGCAATATTATTGATTCTACTTTTTATGGTGTGATCTTTAGTGGAAGCAGCTGGTATGATAAGGCGGTATTTATGCCGGAAGCCGGGGGTTATTCCAGCCTGTTTCACGGGAAAGTGGTGGACATGTTGTATTTTCCCATCATTAAAGGAAACTTCCCTTCATGGTTTCCGTTTTGGGGGGGAGAAGATTTTCTGTTTTTCCGACCGGTGTTTAACATTGCCGACACAGCCATCACCCTGGGAGTAGTACTCATCATTATCTTCCAAAAGCGTTACTTCCAGGAAGAACATTCTCAGGAAGAGCGTTCCAAGGAAGAGCTCTCGCAGTGATTGTTCCCACGCAGTAATCGTTCACACGCAGTAATTGTTCCCACGCAGTAATCGTTCACAAGCGGTCGTCGTTGCACGGGTTTGAATCCTGAAAAACAAAATGCGAAATATTTTAATCACCTTTTTGTTGGTATTCATATCTGGTCTTGCCGGATATTCCCCCCTATTTGCCCAAAATCAACCAGTATCACGTATTCATGAAGTATCACGTATCCATGGTCAGGTACAGGATCGTTCCGGAAAAGCAGTTTCGGGGGCCAATGTATTTATAAAGGGGACCGTTGAGGGCACCAGCAGTGACGAAAACGGTCATTTTTCTTTTGAAACCTCTATTCAGGGCGACACTGTGCTGCTTGTGCGGCATATCAGTATGGAGGATCTGGAGATTGGGATTGTGATTTCGGAGAGCATGCCTGCACTTGCACTACGTATGTACGACAAAACCAATCTGGTCGGTGAAGTGGTGGTGGTTGCAGACCAGGGCCTGGTGTTACTGGATGGAAGCAGAGCTACTACACTGCGGACCATGG
>DATGNG010000307.1:0-5206 GCA_035306865.1 Sphingobacteriaceae bacterium | reverse complement strand
CATGAAAGCAGTAGTGACCGACCTGATGCAAGAGTCCGCCAACTGCACGAGGCTGTTGGCGGACTCTTGCATCAGGTCGGTCACTACTGCTTTCATGCTATTGGCCTCCAGGCCTTCGGTAGCCAGGTTGTTTTCTATACTGCTGACCTCACAGCTACGGGAGCACATGCCCGAAGTGAGGGTGTAAGCCGATTGCATACGCGACAGGGTATATTGCACCTGATCCAGGGCGAGTAGGTTGCTTTTGCCCACCATGCGTTGTTCGCAATGCTGCATGGCTTCATCCAGCATACGTTTGATAAAGCCCATGCCCATGCCCGGGAATTGCAGACGACTGCGGTGCAGAATGTCGAGCATCATTTTGATACCGGTGCTCTCGGGTTGTAGGCGGTAATTTTCGGGCAGCTCGAGGTCCAGAATATTCCTGCCATAAGGGATCATATATAGACCCGGATTGTCAAATATTTCCTCGACCACGATTTCCTGTCCCGTCTTATTCACGTCAGCGATAAAAAAGTCAATATCCCTCGCGAGATCGCCTTTTTCGTTTTCACGGCGGGCGGCAATCAGCCAAAAATCAGCCATGCCGGTCAGCCCCTGCCAATGCTTGACACCCCGCACCCGGAAACCGCCATCCTCCTTTTCCCTAAAGGAAGTACGCATATTGAGCGCATCGCTCCCAAAATCCGGCTCGGTAATCATCAGTCCGCCCATCCGCTGCTCCTCGAGAAAGCGACGGAAAATATCGGCTTTCACCTCCTCCTTACCGTATTTGGCAAGTGGTTCCAGAAACAGGGCTATATTGATCCCAAAAGTAAGGGACAGGGGAAGGGATTCGTAGGAAGCGGCAGAAAGCACCCCAAGGCACTCCCGCACATGGCTGCCACGGCCCCCATATTCGGAGGGAATAGCCACCGACAGCGGCACATTATCCATGATTTGTTTCCAAACTTCTTCAGGCAATCCCCGGCTCAGGCTCAGCTGATTGATGTCTCCCTCTTCATGGAAAACACGTTTGAGCGTCTGTTCAAAATTTAGAATATAGCTCTTAAAATCCTGGCCAGCGGCCGTCATCACCTGGGTCTGCATTGAATCTGTTTAAGTTAATGTTACGTTGCCTTACGTTTAATATTACGTTGCGCAAAAAATAAAAATTTGAAAACTGCTGCAATTTACGAAATTATTGGCTGTGCACACGCATTTTCGTAACAAATTTGTACATTTGACGTCCTACTTTAATAAATACACGCAAATACACGTAAAATAATGAAGAGAAACTGGATTATTACGGCATTTATCGGTGCTTTCATTTGTTTGATGGGATCGGCCAATGCGCAGAACAGAATTGAATTCAAGGAATTCAAACTCCCCAACGGGCTGACTGTGATCATGCATCAGGACAATTCCACGCCTATCGTGGCTGTGAATGTGTTCTATCACGTGGGGTCCAAGAACGAGCGGCCGGAACGCACCGGATTTGCTCACTTTTTTGAGCACCTGCTGTTTGAAGGCACGGAGAATATCGGCCGTGGCGAATACATGAAGAAGGTAGAATCCATCGGGGGCACCCTCAATGCCGGGACATCCAAAGATTACACAACTTATTACGAAATCGTACCCTCCAACCATTTGGAGACAGTGCTTTACATGGAGTCGGAGCGTATGCTGCATGCCAAGATCGATGAGATCGGGGTCAATACGCAGCGCGGGGTGATCAAGGAGGAGAAAAGCCAGACCCAGGACAATCGTCCGTACGGCACCATCGTAAAGGAGGTGTTTGAGCGTACGCACCAGAATCACCCTTATAACTGGACGGTGATCGGCGAAAGCGAGCATCTGGATGCAGCGACACTGGAGGAGTTTATGGAGTTTTACGGCACCTATTATGTACCGAACAATGCGGTGTTGGTTATTGCCGGAGACCTGGATTATGCACAGACGGAGGCGTTGGTAGAGAAATATTTTGGGGAAATCCCGACCGGAACAAAGGAAATTCCACGGACGCACAAGGCAGACGAGCAGCGTACGGCCGAAGTCCGGGATATTATTTATGACAATATTCAATTGCCGGCGGTGATCCAGGCTTACAACCTGCCCCCTTTGCAGCATGAGGATATTCCGGCTTTTGAATTGCTGGCGACTTACCTGACGGGTGGCAATAGCTCACTGATGACCAAAGAGATTGTGGACAAGCAGCAGAAGGCCCTGGCCGTCATGGCAATTCCTTTTGTACTGGAGGATGGCGGTTTGTTTATCATGTATGGCGTGGCGAATATGGGCGTGGAGGCCGCTTCTCTGGAAGAGTCTATTGATGAGCAGTTGGCGCTGGTGCGTGCAAATGGTTTGACGGATTCGGATTTCGAGAAATTGAAAGCGCAGTCGGAAAGCAGCATTGTGAATAGCCTGGGCTCAATGGCTGGTATTGCTTCGGAATTGGCGTTTTCCAAAACTTTTTATGGCGATGCCAATGAGATCAACCGCAAGCTGGAAAAAGCTTCGAACGTAACTAAAGAAGACATCCAACGAGTGGCACAACAGTATCTGGGCAAAGACGGCCGGGTGGTATTGTATTATTTACCAAAATCCGCTGCTCCAGCAAACTAAAGTTATTACAGCAAAAAAGCTGCCGTAGCAAAAAATTTTATCACCAAAATTAATTGACGACGATGAAAAGATTTAAAATATATTTATTACTGGCCGTAATGGGCGTGTTTGGAATTGCCGTATCTGGCTTGACCGGGCTTTCAACGGCCTCTGCACAGGTGGATCGGACCAAGTATCCGGAACCGGGCCCTGCTCCGCAGATCAATATTGCGGATCCGGCAACATTCACACTACCCAATGGTTTGAAGGTGTTTGTAGTGGAAAATCACAAGCTGCCGAGGGTGTCTTACTCGCTGGTATTGGACCGCGACCCGCTCCTGGAGGGGGATAAGGCTGGAATGACCTCGCTGGTGGGCATGGTGCTGATGGGAGGCACAAATGACATGACAAAGGTAGAATTTGATGAAGCGGTCGATCAGATCGGTGCCCGCATTAATGTGTCGGCAACCGGAGCTTCGGCTTCCGGGCTGAAAAAACACAATGACCGCTTGCTGGAGTTGTTTGCGGATGTGTTGTTCAATTCTTCTTTCTCGGAGGCCGAATTGGATAAGGTCAAGAGGCAATCCTTGTCTGCGCTGGCCGCGAGCCGGGAAGATCCGTCCAGTATTTTGAGTGATGTGCGCAGCACGATTTTGTATGGCAAGGATCACCCCTACGGGGAAATTCAGACTGAAGCGTCTCTGGAAAACATCCAAATCGAGGATATCCGCTCATATTATGACACGTATTTCCGCCCAAATATCGGCTATCTGGCCATAGTCGGGGATATTACGGTAGCAGAGGCAAAAACATTGGTCAACAAACATTTTGCCAATTGGGAGCGCCGCGAGGTTCCAGCCCATACCTGGCATGTGCCTGCCTCTCCCCAAGGTACGAAGGTGAATATTGTCAACCGTCCTACAAGCAAGCAATCGGCGTTGGCGTTGGGCTATCTGGTGGATTTGAAACCCAACAATCCGGACGCTTTGGCTGTGACGGTGATCAGCCGGGTGCTGGGCGGTGGTTCTTCGGGCCGCTTGTTCCAGAATCTCCGGGAGGACAAAAGCTACACTTATGGAGCTTATGGAAGTATCAGCACCGGTCGCCTGATCGGAAGTATGAGTGCCAGTGCCGATGTGGGAACCGGGGTGACCGACAGTGCAACCCACGAGTTTCTCTATGAGCTGCGCCGTCTGGCGGATCAAACCATCACCCAGGAGGAATTGGACCTGGCCAAAGCGTCCATAGCGGGTTCTTTCGGCCGTTCCCTCGAGCAGCCATCGACCATTGCCAATTTTGCGATCAATACCGAGATTCTGGACCTACCCAAGGATCATTATAAAAATTATTTGAAGCGTCTGGATGCCCTGACTTTGGATGAGGTGAATGCCTTAGCGGCCAAGTACGTTCGGGCAGATAACCTGCACATTACAGTGGTGGGCAATGCGGATGGTTTTGCGGACAGAATGGCTCGCTTTGGAGAGGTGAGGTACTTTACCGTAAGCGGCGATCCGGAGGTGAAGGTGGAAATCACCGACGCCAGTGTGACGCCTGCCGGAGTAATCAACAATTACCTGGCTGCCATCGGTGGTACCGATAAGCTGAGTGCCGTCAAATCGGTGAAAGGTGTTTCCGAAGCGGAGATCCAGGGCATGACACTGACCCTCGAGCAAATCGTAGATCAAAACCTCAAAGTGGCTTTGCAAAACACCATGATAGCCGGTCAAGTGCTGTCCCAGGTCCGTGTAGAAGACGGCAAGGTCACTGTCACCGCTCAGGGCCAAAGCCAGGAACTACCTGCTGAAGCCGCTGAAGCCTACCTGACCATGCTCGATATTTTCCCTGAGCTCTACTATGCAGAAAAGGGCTACGAACTGGAGCTGGACGGCATCACCCAGATCAATGGCGAAGATGCCTATAAACTGAAAGTTACCTCTCAGGGTGGCCTGACATCAGTGGAGTATTACAGTGTTGGTAGCGGCCTGAAACTAAAATCCGAAAGCGATGCCGCCGGTGAAGTAACCTACGGCAAATACGTGGACTTCGGCAGCGACATCCTGTATCCGGAAAGCACCACCATCGTCAACCAGATGATGCCTTTCCCGGTCAAAGCCGTCGTCAAAAGCATAGAATTCAACGTCGAAATCACCGAGGCCGACTTGAAATAAGAAAAGTCGCGCAAGTCCCGGCAGCAGCCCGGACACCGCAGAGAATTTTTTTTTAAAATTCTCCAATGTTAAATTTACAATTTCACAAATCCTCAAATTCGCATGAATTTGGGGATTTGTGTTTTTCAGAAACACACAACAGGATTTCCCCATGTTGAATTTGCCATTTCACACTTCCGAGAAATGAATTCATTTCTCGGAAGTGTGTTTTCGGGAAAACACTATACTGCTTTTTCGCACAGTAAAAATTTCCAGAAAAATTTTTACTGTTTGGTTTTGATTCGGATTACGCCGTTTTTGGCTGTGGTGCCGTATTGCTGTATGGCTGTATCGCCTTTGATTACTACGATAGATTCAATGGAGTTGGGGTCGATTTGATTCAAGTCGCCTTTTTGGCCGTCTATCAATACGTGGGGCTGGACCTCTTCGGTTGTAGATCTAAAAATGGCGTACCC
>DATGNG010000306.1:0-10970 GCA_035306865.1 Sphingobacteriaceae bacterium | reverse complement strand
TATACCTATGACAAGCAGCCGGTGTATGCCCGGGACCTCAAAGCGGAAGGAGCGATGGCTACCTTATTAAAGGATGCTATCAAACCCAATCTGGTACAAACCCTCGAAGGTAATCCGGCCATCATCCATGGAGGACCCTTTGCCAATATTGCCCAGGGAACCAATACCGTGATCGCCACCAAAACCGGAATGTCTTTGGGAGATTATACAATTACCGAGGGCGGCTTTGGATTCGATCTGGGAGCTGAAAAGTTTTACGATATCAAATGTCAATCCGCCGGACTTCGGCCGGATGCTCTGGTCATGACCGTCACAATTCGGGCTTTAAAATACCATGGAGGTGTGAAATTGGCTGATTTGAAAAAGCCTGATGTCACAGCCCTCATCAAAGGCTTACCAAATTTGGAAAAGCACCTTGAAAATGCCCGCAAGTTTGGGGTACCGCCAATTATAGCCCTCAACCGATTTGCAACGGACAGCGAAGAGGAAATCGCCGTGATCGAAGAATTGGGCGAACGGAATGGGATTCCGGTAGCAGTTGCGGATGTTTGGGCCAAAGGCGGTTCAGGAGCCATTGAGCTTGCCGCAAAGTTGGTCCAACTGATAGAGGAGGGCCTGGCCGACTTCAGACCTTTATATAAATGGGAGCAGGACGTCCGCACCAAAATCGAAACCATAGCAAAGGAAATTTACGGAGCTGATAATGTGCGCTATTCGGATCGCGCGCTCCGGGATCTTCGCCGGATCGAGCATCTGGGGTTGCAGGGCCTGCCTATATGTATAGCCAAAACTCAAAAATCACTGTCTGATGATCCGACCTTGCTGGGCAGACCTACAGGCTTTGATTTCAAAATCAGAGAGATTGAAATTGCCGCGGGTGCCGGATTTATAATTCCCATTGCCGGAGACATGATGCGCATGCCTGGCTTGCCTGCCAAACCTGCAGCCCATAACATCGATATTGATGATGATGGCCACGTTTCGGGCCTGTTTTGATCCATGTAGCGAACAAATTCATTCTTTTTCGAATTTATTTGAAAAAATAATCTACTAACTGTTTGATAGTTAATGGAAGTTTTCTATCTTTGCCGTCCCTTAATGGGGATGGTGTGTCTTGAACGAAGCCCTACTGCTTCGATGGACAATTAAATTTTATTTATAACATGTCAGGAATTATTGGAAAAAAAGTAGGAATGACCAGCATTTTCGACACAAACGGGAAGAATATTCCTTGTACCGTGATCGAAGCTGGCCCGTGCGTGGTAACGCATATACGCACGGAGGAAAGGGATGGCTATTCCGCTGTTCAACTCGCTTACGATGAGAAGAAAGAGAAGAACACTACGGCACCCTTGAAGGGGCATTTTGCGAAAGCAAATACAACGCCCAAGCGTAAATTAGTGGAGTTTAAAACATTCCCGGATGAAAAATCACTTGGAGACACGGTTGATGTCACCATTTTCGAAGAAGGCGACTACATTGATGTAGTTGGTACTTCAAAAGGAAAAGGTTTCCAGGGGGTGATGAAACGTCACGGGTTTGGTGGTGTTGGTGGGGCTACTCACGGACAGCACAACCGTTTGCGTGCTCCGGGATCTTTGGGAGCTGCTTCATGGCCTTCACGCGTATTTAAAGGAAAGCGCATGGCAGGCCGTATGGGCGGGGATCGCGTAAAAGTACAGAACCTCCAGGTACTGAAAGTTTATGCTGATCAAAACCTATTAGTTGTCAGTGGTTCCGTTCCGGGAGCCAAAGGGTCTTACGTTATCATAGACAAATAAGAAAATGGAAGTTAAAGTTTTAGATATATCAGGGAAAGAAACTGGTGCCAAGGTGCAGCTACCTGATTCGGTTTTTGGAGTAGAGCCTAACGACCATGCGATCTATTTGGATGTGAAACAATATCTGGCCAATCAACGTCAGGGTACCCACAAAGCCAAACAACGGAATGAAATTGCAGGTTCTACCCGCAAATTGCACAAACAAAAAGGTACCGGTGGTGCCCGTGCTGGAAGTATCAAATCCCCATTGTTCAATGGTGGAGGTCGTGTGTTTGGACCGCAGCCCCGGGATTATAGCTTTAAGCTGAATAAAAAGCTGAAAGTAGTTGCCCGTAAATCTGCGCTGAGCTACAAAGCCAGGGAAAACAATATCCTGGTATTGGATCGGGTAGAATTTGATACGGCAAAAACAAAGCAATATATTCAATTGGTCAACAGCTTGAATGTAGCCAACGAAAAAACACTGCTCGTATTGCCGGCATCTGATTTAAATGTTTATTTATCAAGCAGGAATCTTCCGAAAACAAAGGTCACTACTGTTGCTCAGTTGAACACCTACGATGTGTTGAACGCAGGCAAACTTTTGTTTACGTCAGATTCTGTCAAAACATTGGAGGAGGCATTTGCCAAATAATATGGAGATCATACACAAACCAGTATTGACAGAGAAAGCATCTTTATTGACGGAAAAACTAAACCGTTATGCTTTCAAGGTAGATCATAGGGCAAATAAAATCCAGATCAAATCTGCAGTAGAGGAAATGTTTGGCGTGACCGTAATTGCTGTAAACACAGCAGTTGTGGCGGGTAAAGCCAAAAGCCGTTACACAAAAGCAGGTTTCGTTTCCGGACGTAGCCCCAAGTATAAAAAAGCCATCGTGACAATCAAAGATGGTGAGACTATTGACTTTTACAGTACTATATAATAAGAAATGGCAGTTAAAAGATTCAAACCGGTCACCCCTGGTACTCGATTCAGAGTCGGCGCGGATTTCTCAAATGTGACAACCAATGTCCCTGAGAAATCACTTGTCGTGAAGATCAAGAAATCAGGCGGTCGTAATAATTCCGGTAAAATGACTATGCGTTATCTCGGTGGCGGGCACAAAAGAGCATACCGATTGATTGATTTTAAACGCGATAAAAAAGATATTCCCGCAACAGTTGCCAGCATTGAGTACGATCCGAACCGTACTGCACGAATTGCATTATTGCATTATGCAGATGGGGAGAAACGCTACATCATTGCGCCCGAGGGCCTGACCGTTGGTCAGACTGTAGTTGCAGGAGATAGTGTGGCCCCAGAGGTGGGAAATTCACTTCCATTGAAGAACATCCCTCTTGGATCCATTATTCACAATATCGAGTTGAATCCCGGACAAGGTGGTTCCATCGCACGAAGCGCAGGTACCTATGCCCAGCTTTCAGCGCGTGACGGCAAGTATGCGATCATCAAGTTGCCTTCTGGCGAAACCCGGATGATCCTGCTGACCTGTACCGCTACCATCGGTTCGGTTTCCAATGCGGAACACTCTATCGAGGTAAAAGGTAAGGCCGGTCGCAATCGCTGGTTGGGCCGTCGTCCACGTGTACGCGGTGTAGCAATGAACCCTGTGGATCACCCAATGGGTGGTGGTGAAGGTCGTGCGTCCGGAGGACAGCCACGCTCACGTACAGGTGTGTTGTCTAAAGGCTACAAAACACGTTATAAGAAGAAAGTATCAAATCGTTACATCATTGAGAGAAGGAAAAAATAATGGCTCGTTCAATTAAAAAAGGTCCTTATATCGATCACAACTTAGAGAGAAAAGTTCTTTCTATGAATGAAGCAAGCAAGAAAACAGTCGTGAAAACCTGGTCGAGAAGATCGGTTATTTCCCCTGATTTTGTTGGTCATACCTTCGCTGTTCACAATGGAAATAAGTTTATTCCGGTTTATGTAACGGAAAATATGGTAGGACATAAGCTTGGTGAATTTGCGCCTACACGCACATTCAGAGGCCACGCTGAAAAGAAAAAATAATAGGCAATGGAAGCAACAAGTAAAGTAAAGAAATCTGTTCTTATAAAACAGCGTAAAGAGCAGGAGAAGGCTCAGGTTGGAGGCGCTTCTACTGCCAAATTATTGAATTGCCCTACCTCTCCGCGCAAAATGCGTTTGGTAGTGGATTTGATTCGGGGCGAAAAAGTGGAAAATGCACTTTATATCCTGAAGCACACCAATAAAGAAGCAGCGATCAGAGTTGAGAAACTGCTCCTTTCCGCAATCAATAACTGGGAAGCGAAGAATGAGGGCCAATCCGTAGAGGATAGCGGTCTGTTTGTAAAAGAAGTATCTGTTGGCGGTGGCCGTATGTTGAAGCGTTTGCGTCCTGCTCCTCAAGGGAGGGGTTATCGGATCCGCAAGCGTTCTAACCACGTAACCATTGTAGTTGACAGTAAGAATAACGTACAAAACTAATTTATTGAAATGGGACAAAAAGCAAATCCGATAGGTAACAGATTAGGAATCATAAAAGGTTGGGATTCCAATTGGTTTGGCGGAAAAAACTATGCCGATAAATTAGTTGAGGACGAAAAAATCCGCAAATACCTCGCCGTGCGTATATCCAAAGGTGGAGTAGCAAAAGTGGTTATTGAGCGTACCTTGAAACGTATCACTGTGACAATTCATACGGCTCGCCCTGGAATCGTCATTGGTAAAGGAGGACAAGAAGTCGATAAGATCAAAGAAGAATTGAAAAAACTGACTAAAAAGGATGTTCAGATCAATATTTTCGAGATCAAACGCCCTGAGCTGGATGCTCAGTTGGTTGCTGAAGGTGTTGCAAAACAACTTGAAGCAAGGATTTCTTTCCGTCGCGCGATGAAAACCTCTATTGCATCAACCATGCGTATGGGTGCAGAGGGAATCAAGATCATGTGTTCAGGTCGTTTGGGCGGTGCTGAAATGGCCCGTACCGAGCAATACAAAGACGGACGTATTCCTTTGCACACTTTCCGTGCTGATATAGACTATGCATTGGCAGAAGCATTGACTACTTATGGTAAGATCGGTGTGAAAGTCTGGATCTGTAAAGGTGAAGTTTACGGAAAGCGTGATCTTTCTCCTAACGTAGGTCAGGGTGCCGGAGTGAAGGGCCGTGGTGAAGGAGCTGGCGACCACCGTGGTGGACGTGATGGTGATCATCGTCGTGGTGGCGACCGTAGAGGCGGACACGGTAGAGGCGGAGATCGCAGAGGCGGTGGCGGACAACGCAGAGGATAATTTTAAATAGATAGAATTAAGCATTTTACTGCCAAGGCAGTTATAAGTAAATACGAACATGTTACAGCCAAAAAGAACAAAGTTCAGAAAAATGCAGAAAGGTCGTATGAAGGGCAACGCAGGCCGTGGGTCTGAGTTGGCTTTTGGATCATTCGGCATCAAAACCATGGAATCGGCTTGGATCACCAGTCGTCAGATCGAGGCAGCCCGTATTGCGGTCACTCGTTTCATGAAAAGGGAAGGACAAGTATGGATCCGCATTTTCCCGGACAAACCTGTAACCAAGAAACCTGCAGAGGTTCGGATGGGTAAAGGTAAGGGTGCGCCTGAATATTGGGTAGCCGTTGTACGTCCGGGACGTATGCTTTTCGAAGCAGAGGGAGTGCCATTGGAAGTTGCAAAAGAAGCACTTCGTCTGGCTGCCCAGAAATTGCCGGTGCAAACCAAGTTTGTTTTACGTAGGGATTACGTAGAAGCATAAGAACGTCTGCAATCGTTTTTGCTTGGACTCAGGATGCCGTTACCATCCGGAGAACGATAAAAGCAACAACGGAGCGACATTTATACTGAAATAGAAAATGAAAAATTCAGAAATTTTAGCATTATCAAAAGAGGACATTGTAGCCGCTATCGCAGAAGAGAAGGCTAACCTCAGAAAATTGAAATTTGCTCATGCTGTTTCTGCCATTGAGAATCCAAACCGGATCCGCTATGTACGCAGAACCATTGCCCGTTTGAACACGGAACTTGCCGCCCGCAAAGCGCAGGAAAACCAACAACCGGTCAATGCTGAAAACACAGCCGCTGAAGCATAAAAATGAAAGTCGAAATGGAAAGAAAATTAAGAAAAACAAGAATCGGCTTGGTAGTCAGCAACAAGATGGAAAAATCCATTGTCGTGGCCGTTGAACGTAAAGTGAAGCACCCGATTTATGGAAAATTCGTTAAGAAAACTACCAAATTCAAGGCTCATGACGAAGAAAACACCTGCGGTATCGGCGATACGGTGTTGATTATGGAAACTCGTCCGCTGAGTAAGACCAAGAACTGGAGATTAGTTGAAATTTTAGAAAGGGCTAAGTAACATGGTACAACAGGAATCAAGACTCAATGTTGCCGACAACAGCGGAGCTAAAGAAGTTTTAGTAATCCGTGTGTTGGGAGGCACTCGCAAGCGCTATGCGTCTATCGGAGACAAAATCGTTGTGACCGTAAAAAGTGCTATGCCATCAGGAAACGTCAAGAAAGGATCAATTTCCAAAGCAGTAGTAGTAAGGACGAAAAAAGAAATCCGTCGTAAAGATGGTTCTTATATCCGTTTTGATGACAATGCTGCAGTATTATTAAATAATAATAATGAACCGCGTGGAACACGTATTTTCGGCCCTGTTGCCAGAGAATTGCGTGAGAAACAGTTCATGAAAATCGTATCATTAGCTCCGGAGGTATTATAATCATGGGACAGACAAAAACAGCAAAACACAAGATCAAGATCCGTAAAGGAGATTTGGTAAAGGTCATCGCTGGGAACTCCAAAGGTACCGAAGGAAAGGTTTTGGAAGTGTTGACCGAAAAAAACAGGGCTTTAGTTGAAGGAGCCAATATCGTCAAGAAGCATGCGAAGCCAAGTGCCAAGAACCCAAATGGGGGTATCATTGAGCAGGAAGCTGGAATCCATATTTCCAACCTTGCTTTGATCGATCCCAAAACCGGCAAACCAACCCGTATTGGTCGGAAGGTCGTGGAAGTTGAAGGTAAGAAGAAAATTGTTCGTATTGCAAAAAAATCAGGGGAGGAGATCAAATAATGACTTACACACCAAGATTGAAAACAAAGTACCGGGACGAGATCCGTACTGCGTTAAAAGAGAAATTCCAGTACAAGAGCGTGATGCAGGTTCCTAAATTGGAAAAAATTGCGATCAGCCAGGGTGTCGGTGGTGCGACTGCCGACAAAAAACTGATTGAAAATGCAATCAACGAGTTGACCCTGATTACTGGTCAGCAGGCGATTGCATCCAAATCCAAGAAAGACGTTTCCAACTTCAAATTGCGTAAAGGTATGCCAATCGGCGTGCGCGTGACTTTGAGAGATGTGAAAATGTACGAATTCCTGGATAGATTGGTTTCAGTAGCTTTGCCCCGTATCCGTGATTTCCGTGGTATCAATGACAAAGGATTTGATGGTCGTGGAAACTATACGCTCGGTGTGACCGAACAGATTATTTTCCCTGAAATTGATATTGATAAAATCAATAAAATCCAGGGAATGGATATTACCTTTGTCACCAGTGCAGGTACGGATGTAGAAGCATTGGAATTGTTGAAGCAGTTCGGACTTCCATTTAAGAATCAAACAAATAAAAACACAGATAATGGCTAAAGAAGGAGTTAAAGCACGTCAGGTAAAGCGTGCAAGGCTGGTTGTCAAATATGCTGAGAAACGTGCTGCCCTGAAGGCTGCCGGAGATTACGAAGCATTGGATAAATTGCCAAAGAACGCTTCACCTGTTCGTTTGCACAATCGCTGCAAATTGACCGGTCGTCCTAAAGGATATATGCGTCAATTTGGCATTTCCCGGGTTGCTTTCCGTGAAATGGCACTGGCTGGAAAGATTCCGGGTGTTAAAAAAGCATCCTGGTAATCTAATTTTACAAATTTTTATTAACCGGTAAAAGGTCCTATGTGTGAAGCACGGGAAACCCTTACCACAATCTATAACAAATGACTACAGATCCAATAGCGGATTACCTTACCAGAGTAAGGAATGCCATTAAGGCCAACCACAGGGTTGTTGAAATTCCTGCATCTAACCTGAAAAAGGAAATTACGAAAGTGCTTTTCGACAAAGGGTACATTGCAAATTACAAGTTTGAGGACAGTGAAGTTCAGGGTACGATTAAAATCGCACTCAAATACCATCCGATTACTAAAATTCCTGCAATCCGTACTTTGAAACGCGTTAGTAAGCCCGGACTTCGGAAGTATGCAGGTGTAGAGAATATGCCACGCGTACTGAATGGTTTGGGAATTGCGATCCTTTCTACCTCCAAAGGAGTGATGACGGACAAAGAAGCCCAGGTCCAGAACGTGGGTGGCGAAGTTTTGTGTTACGTTTATTAATCAGGAGGAAGACAGCATGTCAAGAATAGGAAAAGCACCGATCACCATTCCGGCAGGAGTGACGATCACGGTTTCAGATAAGAATCTGGTTACCGTAAAAGGACCCAAGGGCGAACTGACCCAACAGGTCAATCCGGATATCAAAATTTCACAGGAAGACGGTCAGTTGTCGGTCATCAGACCAACAGAACAAAAGCACCACAAATCACTGCACGGATTGTACCGTTCATTGATCAATAACATGGTGGTGGGTGTGACCGAAGGTTACAAGTCAGTTCAGGAACTGGTTGGTGTGGGTTTCCGTGCCAGCAGCCAGGGAACTACATTGGAACTCGCATTGGGTTTCTCGCACCAGGTGGTGATGATTCTTCCCAAAGAAGTGAAAGTATCTACTACTTCCGAAAAAGGTAAAAACCCTACCGTAACTCTGGAGAGTATAGACAAACAATTGTTGGGGCAGGTTGCCGCCAAGATTCGTAGTCTGCGTGCTCCTGAGCCATACAAAGGTAAGGGTATCAAATTCGTAGGTGAACAATTGAGGAGAAAAGCAGGTAAATCTGCAGCTAAAAAATAATAGTCATGTCAGGAAAAAAATTATCCCGTAGGGAACGTATAAAAAAGGGCATCAGAAAGCACCTGAAAGGTTCAGCTGAGCGCCCCCGTTTGTCGGTTTACAGAAGCAATAAAGGGATTTATGCCCAGGTTATCGATGATGTAAAAGGCATCACCCTGGTTTCGACCTCTTCCCTGTCAAGTGATTTTTCAGCTTCAGGAAATAAAGTCGAGCAATCCAAAGCAGTAGGTAAGGCTCTTGCAGAGAAAGCATTGGCTGCCGGCGTTACAAAAGTAGTATTTGATAGGAATGGGTACTTGTACCATGGACGTGTAAAGTCCCTGGCTGAAGGTGCACGTGAAGGTGGTTTGGACTTTTAATCTCAATTGAACATGTCAATAAGTAATATAAAAAGAGTAAAATCAAGCGAGATCGAATTGAAAGACCGCTTAGTAAGCATCCAGCGTGTTGCAAAAGTAACCAAGGGAGGACGTACATTCAGTTTTTCAGCGATCGTTGTGGTCGGTGACGAAAATGGTGTAGTAGGTTACGGCCTTGGAAAAGCAAAAGAGGTGACCGAAGCCATTACCAAAGGGATTGACGATGCCAAGAAAAATTTGATCAAGGTGCCTATTATCAAAGGTACGGTGCCCCATGAGCAGATTGGTAAGTATTCAGGTGGTAATGTATTGATCAAACCTGCTGTTCACGGTACAGGAGTACTTGCGGGTGGCGCAATGCGTGCCGTATTGGAAAGTGCCGGTGTGACCGATGTATTGGCCAAGTCATTGGGATCTTCCAATCCGCACAACGTGGTCAAGGCTACGATAGATGCATTGTTGAAAATGCGTGATGCTTACACAGTTGCACATCACAGAGGCGTGGACTTAAACAAGGTTTTTAACGGATAAAGATCATGGCAAAAATCAAAATAACACAGATCAAGAGTGTCATTGACCGTAGCGAAAAGCAGAAACGGACAATGGAGGCTCTGGGATTGAGGAAAATCAACCAGACGGTTGAATTGGAAGCCACCCCGGCAATCATTGGGATGGTGCGCAAGGTAAATCATTTGGTTGTAGTACAAGAGAGTTGATAATGTTGCCGGAAGGAGGAAGCTGCTTCTGGCAATAACACGTTTAATCGCTATGTCTGTTTAGTGAAAGCGAAGGCATAGCAAAATTTTGCATAAAGATGAACTTAAGTAATCTAAAACCTGCTGCAGGATCAGTTAAATCAAGAAAACGTATAGGCCGTGGTACCGGTTCCGGACGGGGAGGTACTTCTACCCGTGGTCACAAAGGTGCTGGATCCCGTTCTGGATACAGCAGCAAAGTCGGATTTGAGGGAGGACAGATGCCGTTGCAACGTCGTGTTCCTAAATTCGGATTTAAAAGCATCAACCGTGTAGAATATGTAGGTGTCAACCTGGATGTTTTGCAAGGCTTGGTTGAAAAGCACAATCTTCAGACAATTGATTTTGAAACATTCAGGACCTATGGACTGGCTTCCAAGAATGATCTGGTCAAAGTCCTTGGAAGGGGAGAAATTTCCGCTAAGGTAGAAATCAAAGCACATGCATTTTCAGCTTCTGCGCAAAAAGCGATCGAAGCTGCCGGAGGATCGATTGAAAAAATTTAATCCATGAAGAAGCTAATCACCACCCTAAAAAATATCTGGAAGATCGATGATTTGAGAACCCGTATCCTAAATACGCTTCTCTTTTTGTTGATTTACCGGGTAGGATGTTATATAGTATTGCCGGGGGTAAATCCCCAGGCACTCCAGCATGAAACTCAAGAAGGCTTGCTGGGCCTGTTGGACATGTTTGCCGGGGGATCATTTTCCAGGTCTGCAATTTTTGCGTTGGGTGTCATGCCCTATATTTCTGCGTCTATCGTAGTACAGTTGTTGGGGATTGCAGTCCCTTACTTCCAGAAATTGCAAAAGGAAGGTGAAAGTGGCCGTAAGAAAATGACGCAGATTACGCGTTACCTTACGTTGGCCATTACATTGGTCCAGTCAGTTGCCTATGTTCGGACACAAATTGACGACGCAGCCAAATTGATCCAGGATCCACTTTTCACCATTATGTCTGCATTCGTACTGACTGCAGGAACCCTCTTTGTTATGTGGTTGGGTGAAAAGATCACCGATAAGGGTATTGGTAATGGTATTTCACTCATAATCATGGTGGGTATCATTGCTCAGTTGCCAAGTGGTCTGACCGCAGAATGGTTCTCAC
>DATGNG010000305.1:0-2364 GCA_035306865.1 Sphingobacteriaceae bacterium | reverse complement strand
CGGTGTGTGCTCCATAGACCAGCATCACCGCCTTTTTCCCGTCAGCACGGGTGAAAACCAGATTCCGGATCTCCGGATCTATGGTTTTGTTTTCCACTTTCAGGCGGTTTTTGATACCCTCCTCATAGGTGCTCTCCATATATTGAATGGTGGCCGGTGCCGGATTCTCACGGGAAGCCAGGATGGCATCCCGGAACCGCTCGGCCAGCATTATTTCCACCTGCTCATCGTATTTGCCCGCAAACAACCTACCGATCAACTTTTTGCCCCAGCCTCCCAATCCATGATGGGTGTGTATGGCTCCCAAATGAACCTCATCTTTTGCGATTCCTTCCTTTTCCAGTAAAGTTTCCAGCCGCAACCTCACGTCTATAGGTACAATCAGCAAATCTGCTGCAACAAAGGTGACATTGCCTCCCGGCGTTAAGACCGATATTGCCCTGACAAACAGCGAATCCCGGACCCCTTCAAAATGCTTGCCCCAGCGATCGCCATAACCCGCCATGGGAAAAGATTGATCGGGGGTAATATTTCTTTTGGCCCAGGCCACCTGAACCGGCTGCCTGCTGACAGCAAAATCTTGATCTGCGATCCAGGACTGCCAGGCTGCAAAATGCTTCGTTTCCTGATAGGGGGTCCGGTCAACCCTCCCAACCAATGCAATCAGAATGACCAGCAGCACCAATAAGATAATCCCTAATACTTTGAGAAATTTTTTCATCCGTATAGTAATACTTGATAAGCTGATAAAGTTATCAATTTTTTATATGACCCCTCGTGAAAGTTTTTAAAAAAGGTTTGAGTGCTTAGCGTTTTGCCTCATCGTATATCACATTTCGCACCCCATATTGGAGAAAAATGTAATTTTCTGTTTAAAAAGTGGGAGAAAAGTGTAGTTTTCTCTTGATTATATGGGAGAAAAGTGTAGTTTTGAGACGTAAAACTGGGAGAAAAATGTATAGGAATAAGATTAATAGACTGAATAAGTGGAAGTTGTCTAAGAAAAGGAAACCACTTGTTTTTTTTGGGGCAAGGCAGGTAGGAAAGACCTATCTTTTGCAGGAATTTGGAAAAACGGCTTACAAACAACTGGCTTACGTCAATTTTGAACATCCCAATGCTCCTAAAAACCTGTTTGAAATAGACTTTGATGCGGACAGGATTATGACCGTACTGAATGCGTATTGCAATCTTAAAATCAACCCCGACGACACGCTGATTGTATTCGATGAGATACAGGCCGTTCCCAAAGGCATTACAGCATTGAAATATTTTTACGAGGACGCTCCCGAATACCATATTATCGGAGCAGGTTCGCTTTTGGGTGTAAACATTCATCCCGAAACGTCTTTCCCTGTGGGAAAAGTGGATTTTATGAGGCTCTGCCCGATGTCATTTTACGAATTTTTGCTTGCTATGGGAGAAACGGGAATGGCAGAACTTTTGGAAAAGAAGGATTTGGAAAACCTGAATTTCTTCAAACAAAAGCTTATCAATTATTTGCGCTACTATCTGTATGTAGGCGGAATGCCCGAAGCCGTTGGCGATTTTGTTGAAAACCGTGACTGGCAAAATGTACGCCGCATCCAGAACCAGATCATCTCTTCGTACCGGAGCGACTTTTCAAAACACGCTCCGAAGGAAATTCTACCCCGCATCAATATGGTTTGGGACAGTATGCCTGCCCAATTGTCAAAAGAAAACAAAAAATTCATTTACGGAATAATCAAGCAGGGGGCAAGGGCGAAAGATTTTGAGCTGGCTATCCAATGGCTTACGGACGCAGGGCTGCTGCACAAGGTGTATAATACTTCCAAACCGGCTTTGCCGCTGGTTGCCTATCAGGAATTGTCGGCATTTAAACTGTTCCACAATGATGTGGGATTATTGGGGGCAATGTCCAGACTGAACGTCAAAACCATTGCTGATGGGGATGCCATCTTCTCCGAATTTAAGGGTGCGTTGGCAGAGCAGTATGTCTTTCAGCAACTTGTTCAAAACGAAACGCTTTCTGTTTATTACCATACGTTTGACAACAGCAAGTACGAACTTGATTTTTTGGTGCAGACTGAAAACGATGAAATTGTCCCAATCGAAGTGAAAGCGGGAGAAAACTTAAAATCAAACAGCTTCAGACTTTTTTGTCGAAAGAACAAGCCCAAAACAGCCATCCGAACCTCGCTGTCAGATTACAAAGAAGAAACCTGGATGACCAATAAACCCATGTACGGTATCAGTGCCGGTTTTTAGGGATTCATTCCAAGTTCATTGTCTTCAGATTCCTCCAAAAAATCCGAGTCAATTTGTTTGGATGCCTTGGCACCAAGCTTTTTGAGGTTTTCCACTCTTTTGATCACATTGCCG
>DATGNG010000304.1:0-2780 GCA_035306865.1 Sphingobacteriaceae bacterium | reverse complement strand
CTGTCAATGCTGTTTTTGCCGATCTGAAGAATTACTTCCTGGGCTTTGAAGATATTCCTTTTGCTTTCAACAATCCCGAACATATCGTGATCCGGAACGATGAAAACCATTACCTGCAACCTCGCCAAAGCCATCAACTGTACGATCTCCGTGCAATCCGAGATCAACGGAGGTACCACATTTACATTGGAACTTAACTAAAAGCACTCAGCCCTGTAATATCGTGGCCGGTGATCAGTAAATGGATATCATGTGTACCCTCATAAGTCACTACAGATTCGAGGTTCATCATGTGCCGCATGATTGGAAACTCTCCTGTAATACCCATTCCTCCCAGGATCTGGCGGGCTTCACGCGCCACATTCAAGGCAGTTTCCACACTGTTCCGTTTGGCCATTGAGATCTGTGCCGGAGTAGCCCGGTCCTCATTTTTCAACATTGCAAGGCGCCAGACCAATAGTTGACCTTTAGTAATTTCGGTTAGCATCTCTGCCAATTTCTTTTGTTGTAACTGAAATCCTCCAATTGGCCTGCCAAATTGTTCTCGTTCTTTTGAATAGCGCACTGCAGTGTCATAGCAGTCCATGGCGGCACCCAAAGCTCCCCAGGCAATTCCATAACGGGCCTGGTTCAGACAACTCAGTGGCCCCCTCATGCTGGCTACTCCCGGAAGTATATTGCTTTTCGGGACGCGGACATTGTCAAACACCAATTCCCCGGTAGCCGAAGCCCGCAAACTCCATTTATTATGTGTTTCAGGGGTAGAAAAACCCTCCATTCCTCTCTCCAAAATCAATCCCTGCACTTTTCCTTCTGGGTTTTTGGCCCACACCACCGCTACGTCCGCAAACGGCGCATTTGAAATCCACATTTTGGCACCATTCAAAATGACGTGATCACCATCATCTTTAAAGCGACTGACCATTCCTGCCGGATTGGAACCGTGATCAGGCTCAGTCAATCCAAAACAGCCCAACCATTCCCCGGAAGCCAATTTTGGTAAATATTTTTGTTTTTGCTCTTCACTTCCAAAAGCATAAATCGGATACATCACCAAAGATCCCTGTACCGATGCGGTGGATCGAAGTCCCGAATCTCCCCGCTCCAGTTCCTGCATCATGATGCCATAAGCCAAATAATCAAGCCCGGCGCCTCCATACTGGACTGGTACCGTGGGACCAAACATCCCCAACTCAGCCATTCCCCTGACCAAATGCCGGGGAAACTCGGCTCTTTGCGCATAATCCTCAATTACTGGAGAAAGTTCTTTATTAACCCACTGCCTGACACTGTCACGTATCATCAAATGTTCTTCACTGATCAGCTCATCGATCAAATAATAATCCGGTGCTTTATATTGACTCATAATCTATTATATTAAACTCCTTTTATTTTATAATCCTTTCACAAGTTCCCCGCAATATTAATCATAATATTTGTGACAGGAGGAAAAATATCATAGGTTTGTTAGGTGTAAAACCCGATCTATGGCTGGAACAAACAGAAAAGGCAAGTTGGTGCAGAAAATTACAATGGATGAGCTGCGGTTTTTCGCGTACCACGGCTTTTATCCGGAGGAGCAGGTGACCGGCAATACGTTTTTTGTATCTGTCTCGATTTCTTTTCCCCTTGCGGAATTTAGAAAGGAGGAAGATCAGGACGACCTGAACAAAACAATCAATTACGAAACCGTTTATGATATTATAAATTCAGAGATGTCCATCGCCAGAAAATTATTGGAAACGGTTTGCCAATGTATATTACAAAAGATAATAGATGAATTTCACTATGTGGAGGATGTGGAAGTAGCGATACGAAAAAGCAGTCTTCCTTTTGGGAATGAGCATGTTAATGCATCGGTCTTTCTCAAGTGGAGTAAAGAAAACTGTTAAAAAATTATAATCTTCTTCTGTTTTGTAAAAGATTTAAACAAATTCATCTATATTCGTGTTAAAGAAATAGAATTTCACAATCGAACATTCAAATGAAGTACTCAACTGTGTATTTATCCAAAATAAATATTTTCCCCCTGATATTGTTGCTCCTAAGTGCATTGTCAATTACGATTCCAGCACAGGCTCAATATTTCGGGCAAAGTAAAATGAGGTATAAGAAGCTGGATTTCAAAGTATATGAGACTCCTCACTTCAAGTTGCACTACTATTTGGAAAACGACAGCATGGTCAGGTGGTTTGCAAAGGAAAGTGAAGTATGGTACGAATTACACCAACAGGTATTTCAAGATACTTTTCTGAAGAAAAACCCAATTATTCTATATAATAATAGCCCAGAGTTTCAACAGACCACGACCATTCAGGGTGAAATCGGCGTAGGAACCGGAGGGGTGACCGAGGCCTTCAAAACCAGGGTAGTCATGCCAATAGCGCAGATCAATCACCAAACCCGGCATGTCCTGGGTCACGAGTTGGTTCACGCATTTCAATATAGAATCCTGATCGAAGGGGGAGATTCGACCCGTCTGGAAAGCATTGGCAATATTCCGCTTTGGATGGTTGAGGGGATGGCAGAATACTTCTCTATTGGCAAAAAGGATGCCTTCACGGCCATGTGGATGCGTGATGCCTATCTCAACAACGATCTGCCTTCACTAAAAGATATGACCGATAATATGAATCGGTACTTTCCATATCGATTTGGACAGGCATTTTGGTCTTATATAGGATCCACCTATGGAGATACGGTTATTATGCCCTTATTCAAGAGTACAGCTATGTATGGCTATGAATATGCGATACGCAGGGTGTTTGGCTATGATGCAC
>DATGNG010000303.1:0-7079 GCA_035306865.1 Sphingobacteriaceae bacterium | reverse complement strand
AATAGGATCCAAAATACGGATATCCAGCCCGGCAGTATCATGTTCTTTCAAATATTCATTGACTTTCTTGATCAGTTCCCGATCATGGGCGCGGTTCTCGTCCAGCCAGAATACAGCTGGAATTTGAGACAAACGAGCACGCTTGACGGCCAGTTTGACCCAATCCCGAATCGGACCATCTTTGGTCTGGCACATACGGAAGATATCGCCTGCTTCAACCGATTGCTCCATCAATACCTGTCCGTTGCCATCCACTATCTGAATCACACCATCTGCCAAAGCCTGAAAGGTTTTATCATGCGAGCCGTATTCCTCAGCCTTCTGGGCCATCAGGCCTACATTGGGCACAGAACCCATTGTAGCCGGATCAAAGGCGCCATGCTTCTTACAGTCTTCGATGGTCGCCACATAAATACCAGCATAAGAACGATCGGGAATCAAAGCCACGGTGTCCCGCACCTTACCATCCTTATCCCACATTTGACCCGAATTGCGAATCATGGCTGGCATTGAAGCATCTACAATCACATCCGAGGGCACATGCAAGTTGGTAATGCCTTTATCCGAATTGACCATGGCCAGGTCCGGTCCTGCTGCCATTGCGGCATCCAGGGCAGCTTTTACTTCAGTTTCCCGGGCGTGTCCTGCGATTTTAGCATAAACATCACCAAGGCCATTGCGGGTATTTACCCCCAATTCATCAAAGAGATCTGCATATTTTTCGAACACATCGGCAAAATACACCTCGACAATCGCTCCAAAAATAATAGGATCGGAAACCTTCATCATGGTTGCTTTGAGGTGTGCCGACAACAATACGCCTTCCTCACGGGTTTTTTTAATTTCTTCTGCTACAAAGGCCTTCAACGCTTTCAGGCTCAGTCGTGAGCTGTCGATCACCTCGCCGGCAAGCAGCGGAGCAGCAGCTTTCAAGTTTTGTTTTACCCCGTCTCCACCCACAAATTCAATGGTATAGGTAGTTGCTGCTGGCAGGGTAACGGATGTTTCGCTACCGTAAAAATCCCCATCAGCAAGTGACGTTACACGGGTTTTGGAATCTGACGACCATTTGCCCATGGAATGAGGGTGCTGCTTGGCATAATTTTTCACTGCACGGGGTGCACGACGGTCCGAGTTACCTTCCCTTAAAACCGGGTTGACCGCCGATCCCAATACCTTGGCATAACGGGCTTTTATAGCTTTTTCTCCTTCTGAGCTTGTTTCTTCCGGATAGGCTGGCACAGCGTAACCTTTGGCCTGCAATTCGGCAATGGCTGCTTTCAGTTGCGGAATAGAAGCTGAAATATTGGGCAATTTGATAATATTCGCTTCGGGTTTGGTCGCCAATTCACCCAATTGGCCCAATGCATCGCTAATCCGCTGATCAGCTGTCAGAAATTCGGGGAAATTGGCCAGAATCCGTCCTGCCAACGAAATGTCTTTTTCTACTACATCAATTCCTGCGGCTGCAGTAAATGCCCTTACAATGGGCAGAAATGAATAGGTTGCTAATAACGGCGCTTCGTCCGTAAGTGTATAATGAATCGTAGCTTTTTTGGAACTCATATATTAAAATTGAAAAAATAAATAATCAAACCATCGCCTTTGCCAGATCTGCAAAACGAGCACAATGCGCAGCAGGACCTGCAAAATGAGCACAAATTTAATCAAAAAAAAGCAGAATTATGGCACCAGATGTAAAAGGCCTTCCCTTTCGGTCAAAAGCCCTTTGTCCAAGCATTTACGTATAAAGTCCAGGCGTTCGGCTTCCTCCCCCACTTCCATTTGGTCCACCAATTCCTTTAGTGCTAAAGGTTCCAGCTCCAGCACTTTATGAAGGGCAGCTTTCAGTTCGGCAGTTGTGGGCTTGACCCGGTTATTCCGAAGGCAAATATCGCATTCCCCGCAAAGGGTCGAATCCTGCTCATCGAAATAGGCAAGCAGGCTTTGGCTTCGGCAACGATCCCGGCTCAAATAATCAAAAACAGCCTGTAATTTGTTTTTTTTGATTTTTTTTCGTAAATTAATAAATGGGGCATCTATATGCAGATGCTGGCTGTCCACCCTTGGCAACAGAAATTGCAGTTGAGGGCTGTCCGTTTGGGGCAGGTAATCGATGATCTGCCGTTTGTGCAGAAAAAGGAGGCGGTCTATCACTCCCTGATAATTCAATCCAAATTTTCGTGAAATTTCTTGCTCGCGAATGGGGATATAATGGTCAAATGCCCCACCATAAGCCCGAAGGATCATTTTGATAAAGCCATCCATCTGTTGGTTTTCGACCTGAAACCTATACAATTCATCCGGCGGTACTTCAATTTTGAGTCGTGAAGGCAGATAAACGCTCTCGGTCATGGCCAACCATCCATCCCTTTCCAGAAATTTCAGCGCATTGAGTACCGGAATCGGTTCCAGTTGAAAGCGCTGACAAAATTCCCCCAGATCAAAATCCAGCATCAGGTTTTCCCCCGCTCCGTAAGCCAGTTGGTAATAATTGCCCAAGCTTTGATAAACCTTGCGAATATAATCCACTGAGGGAAAGCTTTCTTCGAAATTCTTTGTCAACTGACTCAGGTCAGCGTCCTGATATAAAAGTACGGCATGGGATTTTTTCCCGTCCCGGCCGGCACGGCCCGCCTCCTGATAATAAGCTTCCAGCGAATCAGGCGGTTCCAGGTGGATGACGAATCGCACATCGGCCTTGTCTATCCCCATTCCGAAGGCATTGGTAGCCACAATCACCCGGGTATGGCCGGTTTTCCAATTATCTTGCTTGGCCATCCGTTCCTCCGAAGGGAGGCCGGCATGGTAAAAATCAGCGGATATCCCTTCATTGACCAGAAATCTGGCGGTTTCCTGGGTCTCCCGGCGGTTTCTCACATATACAATCCCACTGCCTCCGAGTTTGCGAATGATGCGAAGCATACGAGCGGATTTGTTTTCCTCGTGCAGTACCATATAAGCCAGGTTTTCCCGATAAAAGCTCTTTTTGAGTACTATTCCGTCTCGGAATACCAATTTTTCCTGAATATCGCTGACCACATCCGGGGTAGCGGTAGCGGTCAGGGCGAGAAAAGGTACTTCGGGATGTAATTCCCTCAAATTGCTCAACAGCAAATAAGGAGGCCGGAAATCATAGCCCCATTGGGAAATGCAGTGTGCTTCGTCTATTGCAAATAGATTGACCCCCATATGCCGGATACGCTCCTGCACCATTTCACTCATCAAGCGTTCGGGAGAAAGGTATAAAAACTTGACCGGCCCGTAAATGCAATTGTCCAGCGCAATATCCACTTCCCTTTTGCGCATTCCGGAAAAGATGGCCACTGCTTCTATCCCCCTTGCTTTGAGATTCTCCACCTGATCCTTCATTAAAGCAATCAGGGGCGTCACCACGATGCAGATTCCCTCCCTGGACATGGCCGGCACCTGAAAACATACGGATTTGCCACCGCCGGTGGGCATGAGGGCGAGCGTGTCCCGTCCATCCAATACCGATTGGATGATTTCTTCCTGCAGGGGCCTGAAAGCCTTATGCCCCCAATATTTATGCAAAATCCCATGAATGTCCCTTTGCATGCTTCAGTGCTTTTTATTCATCCAATAACCAAACATACGCAAAATTATCTTTCAGCACATAATATGCCAAGCCGGCTGAGTCCGCTTCATTTTTAATTCGTTCAATGGTTCGCGGATAATTGGACCCATCCATTACGATCATCCGGCTGGGGTATTGCTGTGCAATCTCAAGGAGAGGTTTTTGGGGATTCTTTCTGATCAAAAGCAAATCCACCGCAAAGGGTTCCGGCCATTCCATTTGGGCAGGCGACCCCTCTTCCCTTTCCGGCACCCTGTCCCGCACCCTTTCCGGTACCCTTTCCAACCAATTCTCATGATCATAAATGTACATCCTTTTATTGCCTATTTGCAAGACCCCCTTCGATATGTTTGTCGTTTCATCCTCAAACTCCTCCTGCTCCACAATCCATTTGATTTGTTCCGGCGACACAAAGGTTCGCAGATGGGGCAATAGTGAAAAGCGGAAAGTGCTGTGATCCGGCCCGGGCAAATCACTATAAACCCAACTTTCTCCCCTGCCGGTATAACTAATCGCAAGAGCGGAACGCGCCTGATGCACGATCAGTTTCCTTTGCGTCCATCGCTCATAAAAAGGCACCACAGAAAGGACCACCAATAGCAATGTTATCAGCAAAAAGCTCCCAAACAACCGCTTGGACCGATGGACAAAGGCAAAAATCAAGCTGAGCATCAGCAAATAGATCAATATACATTGCAAGGCTGAAGTTTCCAGACCAGTCAGGCTGGCAGCAGGCAAGCTCTGGATCCAGGCCAGGGACTCATTCATCCACACGATCAATCCACTCAACCCTTTTCCCAATAGGACCAAAATTGAATGGGTGGCCGTTGATTCCGGTAAAAACAGCAAGGCAAAACCCAGATACATGATCGCACTTGCAGGTAAAACAATTAGTAAATTTGCCAATAGAAAATAGACCGGGAACTGCTGAAAATAAAACATGGCTAAGGGAAAGGCTCCTGCCTGAGCCGACACCGACATCAGGGAATAATCCACAACAGGCTTGGCAAAACGATGGACCTTGCGGAAGATATGGTGCAATAGCGGGTACAGGAATACAATGCCCGCAACTGCCAGATAGGACAACTGAAAACCTATATCCAATAGTAGTTTTGGATCGAACAGTAATAGAAAAAATGCGGAGGCGGCTATATTATTATAAGTACGTGACCTTCGGCTCCATGCCTCGGCCCATAGCACAAAACTCAGCATCATGGCCGCCCGCAACACGGAAGGTGACCATCCGGTCAGTATGGCATAGGCCCAAATAGCAAGCAGCAGCAGGGGAAAGCGCAGTTTTTTTAGGGGCTTGCGATAATCCATCCAGAAAAGGAGTTTGGCCAGCAACCAAAATACGATCACCACATGCATCCCCGAAACGCTCAATACATGTATAGTGCCGGTGGCAGAAAAGGTTTCCATCAGCTCTGCGCTCAAATCTGCCCTATATCCCAGGATCAGGGTTGAAGCTATGGCAAATGCATCCGGATCAGGGACAAATCGCTCAAATTTGTCCACCATTGCTTTTCTTAGGCCAAGAGAATAGGCAATGAACCCACTTCCGTATCCTGATCCCAACATTTGCAGCTGACCTTCCCCCAGATAAGCCTGATGCCAACAATTTTGCTTGGCCAGGTGTGCAGCATAGTTCATTTCCCCGGGATTGCGGGGAGGCTGTACCGGACCAACTCTATCTATCGGGAATGCCACAAGATCCCCATAATTCAATCTGGTGATTTTTTCTGCCGTGACCTGGATACTCCCCTTCATTTTCTTTATAGTATCAGTTTCCGGAATCCAGATACCGATTACTTCCAGGCGAAATCGGGCGTTTCTTTCGTTTATCCTTGGTTCATCTTCCACATAACCTATCACCACCAAACCCGCTTGCAGAGGATCCACCACGGATTGCCCTTCTGCCTCCAAAACACGACTAAAATGCTTCGAATTGACCATAGGATGTCCTTCCCATGCCTGCACCCAAGATAGATTGGCCAAAAACAGAAAGAACACAAAACCCAGATAAGCTGGCCTCCAGAAACAAAGAATACAGCCCAGCAAGCACACACCACTAAGGATCCGCAAGGCCAAAAACCAATGGGGATCCGGTGTGACCCAGGTGGACAGCAGGATTCCGCACATCACAAACAACAAAAACCACACAAAAGGCACATGTCCTTTGTATAATTTTATTTGCCAGTTCCGCGAATCTATTATCATTGCCCATCCAAAACATTACGCTATTTTTATCTACAAATATAAAAAATAATTCTTATAAAATAAAGTTTATTTCGTACAAATTAATTATTCCAGAATTTTATAAGAAGCATCTGATTTTTAAAATGCGTAACTTTGCCCTTTGAAATGGATAATAGGTCCCTCAAAATGAAAAAATTGGATTTGATGCCCACAGAAACGGAAATTGGACAAGCTTTACTTCCGGTAATGGAAGAGTTTTATACCATCCAGGGAGAAGGCTTCAACACGGGTACTGCAGCTTATTTTATCCGGCTGGGTGGTTGTGATGTGGGTTGCCACTGGTGTGATGTGAAGGAAAGCTGGGACGCTGATGCCCACCCCAAAAAATCCATTGAAGAAATCGTTCGTGAGGCAGCATCATATCCAGCCAAAACCGTGGTAATCACCGGAGGAGAGCCTTTGATGTACGACTTGACCGCATTGACCGGAGAACTAAAAGCAGCCGGAATCCGTACCTTTTTGGAAACTTCAGGAGCTTATCCCCTCACCGGGGAATGGGACTGGATCTGTGTTTCCCCAAAAAAATTCAAAGCCCCACTACCGTCGGTGTTGCAGCAAGCACACGAACTCAAGGTCATTGTATATAATAAAAGTGATTTTCAATGGGGGGAACAACATGCCGCGCAAACCAACCCTGAGTGCCTATTGTTTTTGCAGCCGGAATGGTCAAAAGCCAATGACATGACTCCATTGATCGTGGAATATGTGAAGGAGCATCCGAAATGGAAGGTTTCCCTGCAAACCCATAAGTATATGGATATTCCGTAATACGGCTTTAATGCCGGTAATGATGCATGGATATGCGAAACACCAAAAGTATCATACCTTTTATACGCATTGGTTTCCTTTGCCTGCTTGTGTTTTGCCTTGACTTCTGTTCCGTTCAGGCCCAGCAACTCTCCAATTCCAGGCGGGCCAATCAGCGATACGAGTCCGCAATGCAGGCTCTGAGTCTGAACCAATTGCAACAAGCTACTGCATACTTGAAACAAGCACTGCAAGCCGACCAAAACTTTGCGGAAGCCCATCAGGCACTGGGCGATATTTATCGCAGAAACAAGCAATATACCGAGGCTGCAAATCATTATCAGCAGGTAATCAGCATTCGCCCCAACCTAACCCCAATGACTTGGTTTGGACTGGGTGAAAGTTTGCTGCTGACCGGTCAATATCAGCAGGCATTAGAGGCCTTGCAGGAATTCAACAACCGAAGCCCGGAAGC
>DATGNG010000302.1:0-3529 GCA_035306865.1 Sphingobacteriaceae bacterium | reverse complement strand
GTCTATTTTGAATTTGACAATACAGGTCATCTTTTAGCCGGGTCTTATGTGGAAGTGTATCTGAAAACAAGGACTGTAGAAGCTTTGACTATACCACTTGAAGCCTTGATCGAAGAACAGGGTAATTATGCGGTATATATACAAGAAGCAAATGAACTTTATCGGAAACAAGCCGTACAAATTGGTGCAAATGATGGTTCCAGGGTCGTGATTACCGGAGGGCTTGAACCTGAAACAATTATAGTAAGCAAAGGTGCTTATTACCTAAAATTGGCGAGCATGAGTTCTGCCATACCCCATGGACATGCACATTAAGGAGGACAAAACATGTTAAATGCTATAATATCATTTTCGCTCAACAACCGATTGGTTGTACTAATTGCCTCCTTATTATTGACGCTATCTGGTCTTTATGTGGCTTCGGAAATGGAAGTGGACGTATTCCCAGACCTAAATGCCCCCACAGTTGTGGTCATGACCGAGGCACATGGAATGGCCACCGAAGAGGTGGAAAGGTTGGTGACATTTCCCATTGAGACAGCGGTCAATGGGGCAACCGATGTACGTAGGGTCCGTTCAACCTCGACCACCGGATTTTCTGTCGTCTGGGTAGAGTTTGACTGGGGTACTGATATTTACCGGGCCCGTCAGATTGTTTCGGAAAAGCTGGCTGCCGTGGGCGAATCCCTCCCCGAAACGGTTGGTAGTCCTACCCTTGGCCCTCAATCTTCGATTTTGGGTGAAATGCTGATCATCGGACTCACAGCAGACACTACCAGCCTGATGGACCTTCGTACCTATGCAGACTGGACCATTCGACCCCGTCTATTATCTACAGGTGGAGTGGCGCAGGTTACTGTGCTCGGAGGTGATATCCGGGAATATCAAATCCTGCTCGATCCCTTTCGTATGGCCCATTACGGGGTGACACTGGATGAGGCGCTGACATCATTGGAAGGAGTAAACCAAAACACCTCAGGAGGGGTTTTATACGGCTCCTCAAATGAATATATTATTACAGGAGCTGTTGCAACGAACAATACCGATGAAATTGCGCAGGCCCTGGTTAGTTTTCATGATGGGCATCCGGTCATGCTTTCACAGATCGCCACCGTAAAGGTGGGGCCCAAAACACCCCAAATCGGACTGGCCTCCGAGCGTGGCAAACCTGCTGTGTTGTTGACGGTGACCAAACAACCGGCTACAAGCACCCTTGAACTGACCAAAAAATTGGACAATGAACTCGATGCCTTGCGTGCCAGCCTGACCAACGATATCCATATTTCAGCTGACGCCTTTCGTCAGAGCACGTTCATCGAAAGATCAATAGGCAATGTCAAATCTTCGCTTTATGAAGGCTGCCTATTTGTAGCCATCGTACTGTTCTTCTTTTTGATGAATATCCGAACCACATTTATTTCCCTGCTGGCCATCCCACTGTCTTTATTGGCTTCCATTCTCATTCTGAAAATGCTGGGGCTCACAATCAACACGATGAGTTTGGGAGGCATGGCTATTGCCATTGGTTCCCTGGTGGATGATGCAATCGTGGATGTGGAAAACGTATTCCGACAATTGCGGGAAAACCGCCTCAAACCTCCCGGAGAGCAGCTTAATACTCTTCAAGTTGTTTATGAAGCCTCCAGAGAAGTGCGCATGCCGATCATGAATTCTACCTTGATCATTGTAGCGTCATTTCTACCCCTGTTTTTCCTGTCGGGGATGGAAGGTAGAATGCTCGTACCGCTTGGTATCACCTTTATTGTATCACTTTTTGCCTCCACACTGGTTGCCTTGACCCTCACCCCTGTTCTTTGCAGCTACTTGCTGGGTTCAGAAAAATCAACCCAAAAGGACGCTCCTGCCAAAAAAGAACCTTTTGTGGTGCGACATCTCAAAAAGGGTTATGGGAAAGTGCTGACCAATAGCTTACGCCAATATAAAGCCGTATTGATAACCTGTGTGGTCCTGCTCGCAGTCTCTATCGGGCTGTTTCTCAATTTTGGCCGGAGCTTTCTACCCCCTTTCAATGAAGGCTCCTATACGATCAATGTAGCCACCCTGCCGGGAACTTCCCTCGAAGAATCCAATAAGATTGGGCTACTGGCGGAGGAAATCGTGCTCAGTATTCCAGAGATCAAGACGGTCATCCGCAAGACGGGCCGGGCCGAATTGGACGAACACGCACTCGGGATCCACGTGTCGGAGATGGAAGCACCTTTTGAGATACAAGGTAGAGGCAGGGATGAAGTCACTGCCGAACTCCGGCAAAAACTGGAGGAAATTCCTGGCATCAATCTGGAAATCGGCCAACCCATCTCCCATCGTATAGATATGATGCTTTCCGGGACAAAGGCCAATATTGCCATCAAAATTTTTGGGAACGATCTGAATAAGCTGTTTTCTCTGGGCAATCAGGTGAAAGCCGCCATTCAAGAGGTGCCGGGAGTGGCTGACCTCAATGTGGAACAGCAAGTGGAGCGCCCGGAGCTGATCATCAGGCCTAAAAGGGAATTACTGGCCCGTCACGGCATCAGTCTCCCCGAATTTAAAACATACCTCAATGTTATGCTTGCAGGCCAAGTCGTTTCCCAGGTATTTGAAGATGGACGCACTTTTGACCTGACCGTGAAAGTGAAAGATGATCACCATCAGGATATTGCCGACTTGAAGAATTTGACCCTGGACGCGGGTGGCCGCAAAATTCCATTGGCTCAGGTAGCCGAAATCATCTCGACTTCCGGCCCCAATTCCATTAACCGGGAAAATGTACAACGGTTGATTGTGGTCAGTGCCAATACCGCTGGACGGGATCTTCGTTCGGTGGTAGAGGATATTCAGGACAAAATTGCTGCCGGGGTAAACCTACCCGAAGACTATTATATACAGTACGGAGGGCAATTTGAGAGTGAAATGAGTGCCTCCCGTACCTTGATGACAACATCCATTTTTGCGATAATATTGATTTTTCTTTTGATCTACAATCAATTCAGAAATGGGAAACAGTCTGCCATTATTATGCTAAATCTACCTATGGCATTGATCGGGGGGGTGTTGATGATCTGGCTGACTTCGGGCGTGGTCAGCATCCCGGCTATTATCGGGTTTATTTCGCTTTTTGGTATCGCTACGCGTAATGGATTACTTTTGGTGGATAGGTACAACACCTTGATTTCAGAAGGATACACGCTGGAGGAAGCTATTTGGAAAGGGTCAATGGATCGGTTGATCCCTATATTAATGATGGCCATTTCCACTGCATTGGCGTTACTGCCATTGGCCCTGCAGGCTGACGAACCAGGTAATGAAATCCAAAGCCCATTGGCACAAGTCATCTTGGCCGGATTGCTGTCCTCTACATTCTTGAATATGATCGTCATTCCCATCGTATATCGTTGGATCAGTGCCAAACCAAATGATGAGGTAAAACAAATAATTGGAAGATGAAAATAATTATTAAAATATTCGCCAGCTGCCTTTTCCTGAGCGGAATGGTCCTTAACTTATTTGCACAGGAAGAAGCCCAAAT
>DATGNG010000301.1:0-2686 GCA_035306865.1 Sphingobacteriaceae bacterium | reverse complement strand
GGCATTGGCACCCCAGATCCATATTGTACCACCGTAAACCCCAGTATATTCGTACCATTGGATGAGTCGGGATGTGCTTGCAAAACCATTGCCCAGGGTCATCCAGGGGAAGGCCAGGTCCCAGGTTTGGTGCAAGTATTCATAGCTGATCCAAAAACCCACCATGCCCAGCAGGGAAAGATAGATATTGTGGTGCTTGCGCAATTGGTAGTAGGCTCTGAAGGCCAGGGTCATCAATAATGCTCCGAGTCCAAATGGGATCATGGAGATAGGAATGGCGGCATAAACGGGCATGACTTCGGAAACCGAGTTGTAAACCCAATAGATGCAGGCGGTATTCCAGATTAAGGCGGTGAGGCCTCCGGTCAAAAATATTTTTTTACCCTTTTTGGGCAGGTCGCTGCGAATAATCCGCTCAAAAGCGATCAGTAGTGGGACGAAGGCAAACCAAAGCAAGACCCCAGTGTAAGGGATAGGGGGCCAGGCCAGCCAAAGGAGTAGGGCAGCGGATAAGGCAAGAATATAATTAGTCTTCAAAACGTTTGGAATTAGATTTTTTAATGATGGCGCCACCTACGCAAATCACAAATTCGCCTTTGATGGCATGGGTCTCAAAATGGGTCTTTACTTCGCTGAGGCTACCCCGGACGGTTTCTTCAAATATTTTGCTGATTTCTCTGGAAACGCTCGCCGGTCTGTCTGGCCCGAAGTGCGTGATAAAATCTTCCAGGGTTTTGAGCAACCTGTGCGGAGACTCGTAAAATATCATGGTCCGCTGTTCGGGTACGAGTTGTTTGAGCTGGGTCTGCCTGCCTTTTTTGACGGGCAGAAAGCCTTCAAAAGCAAATCGGTCGGCAGGAAGGCCAGATTGGACCAGGGCCGGGACAAATGCTGTGGGTCCGGGCAGGCAGCTCACCTGAATGTTGTTTTTGATGGCTTCTCGTACCAGCAGAAAGCCAGGATCGGAGATGGCGGGGGTGCCGGCATCAGAAATCATGGCTATGGTTTTGCCTTCCAGGAGCAGGCGAATGAGTTCTGCCAGGGCTTTGTGTTCATTGTGCTGATGATGCGCAAATACCTTATTATCAATCTCAAAATGCTTGAGCAATTTGCTGCTGACACGGGTATCTTCCGCCAGGATTATGTCGGCTTCTTTCAAGGTCCTTATGGCCCGGAGTGTGATGTCTTCGAGGTTTCCTATGGGAGTGGGTACCAAATATAGCATATTGCAATGTTAAGGATTCTTTCAAAGAAATTCACAAAAAAATTTGGAAGTAAAAAAATAATAGATACATTTGACCCCGATGAGTAATCAACGACATATCGTATCTTTCAATCAGACGCAGCAGGTGGCGGTTTTAATGCCGTCTTGTTTCACCATTACCCAAAATGGTCGAATGCGTATGATGATGCGTAGCTGTTGTTGGTAATTAGCCCTTACGAACAACAGCTTAATACCGACCGCACCGCCAAGGGCTTGGTGTAGTCTTGGGCTCTAACGTTTTTTTCCGAACAGTACTTGATGCAGGGTGATCTGATGCATGCTAATATAGGCTGATGCAGGCTGAAACCCGACTCTCTTGTAATTTCTGTCCGTGTAAAATTACGTCCAAACGTTTAAAATCATTTTCAAATCGTACAAAAACTCATTTTAATAATATAATATCATGTCATTACCAAATCAAAAATTCGAAACGCTACAAGTTCACGCAGGTCAGGAAGTGGATCCCACAACAGGTTCACGTGCCGTACCCATCTATCAGACAACTTCTTATGTTTTCAACAGTGCCGATCATGGCGCCAATCTGTTTGCCCTCAAAGAGTTTGGTAATATTTATACCCGGATCCAGAATCCAACCACTGATGTTTTCGAGAAAAGGATCGCAGCATTGGAAGGAGGGGTTGCGGCATTGGCAACGGCTTCCGGACAGGCTGCCCAATTTTTGGCGCTGACCAATATTCTGGAAAGCGGAGATAATTTTGTGACCGGCTCGAACCTTTACGGAGGTACTTATAATCAATTTAAAGTGTCTTTCAAACGCCTGGGAATCGAGGCACGCTTTGCAAAAAACGATTCTCCGGAGAATATTGAAGCGCTGATCGATGATAAGACCAAAGCGATTTATGTAGAAACCATCGGCAATCCAAGTTATAATATTCCAGATTTTGAGCGGATTGCGGCAGTAGCTAAGAAATATGATCTGCCGCTGATTGTTGACAACACTTTTGGTGCGGCAGGTTATCTGTTCAGACCGCTTGAACATGGCGCCCATGTGGTGGTGGAATCGGCTACAAAATGGATAGGTGGCCATGGTACCAGCATTGGAGGGGTGATCGTGGATGGCGGAAATTATAACTGGGGCAATGGAAAATTCAAGCAATTCAGCGAGCCTTCTGAAGGTTACCACGGGTTGGTGTTTTCAGATGTATTCGGGGTTGGCGGGCCATTTGGCAATATTCAGTTTGCTATCCGTGCCCGGGTGGAAGGGCTGCGGGATTTTGGCCCGGCACTGTCGCCCTTCAATTCGTTTTTATTGCTGCAAGGGCTGGAAACACTTTCGTTAAGGGTTCAGCGCCAGGTGGATAATGCGCTGGAATTGGCCCAATGGCTGGAAAGCCATCCTCAGGTAGAACGTGTCAATTACCCTGGTCTGGAAAGCAGTCCCCATCATGCTAATGCTAAAAA
>DATGNG010000300.1:0-2682 GCA_035306865.1 Sphingobacteriaceae bacterium | reverse complement strand
CCGGTTATGGAAGGAAAAGGATTGTTGTTTAAAATATTTGCAGATATAGACGTATTTGATATTGAGTTGGATGTCCGGAATGTGGATGATTTTGTAAAGGTGGTCAAAACGCTGGAACCAACCTTTGGGGGAATCAACCTGGAAGATATCAAAGCGCCGGAATGTTTCGAAATTGAGCGTAGATTGAAGGAAGAAATGAACATTCCAGTGATGCATGATGACCAGCACGGTACAGCCATTATTTCAGGGGCAGCACTGATCAACGCTTGTGAATTGCAGAAAAAGAAAATGGAAAAGGTGAAGATCGTAGTCAATGGAGCTGGTGCAGCTGCTATTTCCTGTACAAAAATGTACATTGCCCTGGGGGCAAAAAAGGAAAATGTAATTATGATCGATCGCCTCGGCTGTATTCGTAAGGACCGGGCAAAACTTGATCCCAGCAAAGCAGAGTTTGCCACAGATAAAAATATCAATACACTTGAAGAGGCTATTAAAGGGGCAGATGTGTTTATTGGATTATCCGCAGCCGATGTGTTGACGCCTGAAATGCTCAAAAGCATGAGTAAAAATCCTATTGTATTTGCCATGGCCAATCCTAATCCTGAAATTGCTTATCCTTTGGCGGTGAAAAGCCGGAAGGATGTAATTATGGCAACCGGAAGATCCGACTTCCCCAATCAGGTAAATAATGTCCTGGGATTCCCCTACATCTTCCGGGGAGCATTGGATGTCCGGGCAACTTCTATCAATGAAGAAATGAAAATTGCAGCGGTCCATGCTATTGCAGCATTGACCAAACAGCCAGTACCCGAAGTGGTTTATCAGACCTATAATACCCAGAGTCTGAAATTTGGACCAGAATATATAATTCCAAAACCAACGGATCCGAGACTGATCACTGAGGTTGCGCCTGCCGTGGCGAAAGCCGCAATTGATTCAGGCGTTGCAAGGGGACGTATTGAGGACTGGGATAAATATAGAGAAGAATTGAGGTTGCGTATGGGTAAAGATGACCGCATTTTGCGGAATTTGAGCGATGCAGCCAAAATCAATCCTAAACGTGTAGTATTCGCAGAAGCCGATCAGTATAAGGTGTTACGTGCCGCACAAATTGTAAAAGAAGAGGGAATTGCACATCCTATCCTATTGGGTAATAAAAAGAAAATTCAAAAAATTATTGATGACAACCTGCTCGAATTGAATGAGGTGCCTATCATTGATCCAGTAGAAGAAGTGGATACAGAGAAGTTTCAGCAATATGTTGACCATCTGTATAAAAAGCGGCAAAGAAAAGGTGTTTCGCTTTTGGAAGCCCGTAAATATATGATGGACCGCAATTATTATGCTGCCTCCATGGTACAATTCGGGGATGCAGATACGATGATTTCAGGATTGACCAAGAATTATGGCACAACCATTCGCCCTGCATTGCACGTGATCGGTACCCAGCCGGGAAGCAGACTTGCGGGTATGTATATGATGTTGACTTCAAAAGGACCCGTGTTTTTTGGTGACACCACGGTCAACGCAGACCCTACTCCGGAAGAGTTGGTGGACATTACTCTGCTACTGAACACTGAGGTTAAAAAGCTGGGATTAACTCCACGGATTGCATTGCTGTCCTATTCCAATTTTGGTTCAAACGATGGATATGTGCCCACTAAAGTTCAAAAAGCCATTCGCATCTTACATGAAAACCATCCGGAAGTGTTGGTTGACGGTGAGATGCAGGGCAACTTTGCAGTAAATAATCGATTGCTGGAGGCAAATTTTCCGTTCAGTAAATTATTGGGTTCTCCGGCAAATGTGCTGGTTTTCCCTAATCTCGAATCGGGCAACATTGCCTATAAGTTGCTACAGGAAATCGGTAATGCCGAAGCTGTGGGACCAGTATTGCTTGGTATGAACAAACCAGTGCATGTATTGCAATTGGATAGTACGGTGAGGGAAATTGTAAATATGACAACTATTGCGGTGGTAGATGTGCGAGCAGAATCGGGTAAAAGCAAAAGCTCCCGAAGTAAAAAGGCCTAATTATGTATGAATATCTTAGTGGTAATTTCACTGGATTGTATCCAACCCATGTGATTGTAGATGTGCAGGGGGTAGGTTACTATTTGCATATTTCTTTGAATACCTACTCTCAGATTAAAGGTAAAAGCAATGGGCGTCTTTTCGTAAGTTTTCAGGTACGGGAAGATGCCCACACCTTATATGGATTTGCAAGTGAAGAGGAGCGAAGATTGTTTGAATATTTGATATCGGTCTCAGGAATTGGTCCCAATACTGGCCGTATGATCTTGTCTTCTCTTTCTCCTGATGAGATACATGCTGCCATTATTACAGGAAATGTATCCATTTTGAAATCTATCAAAGGAATTGGACCGAAAACAGCACAGCGTATGATTCTCGAGTTACAAGATAAATTGAAAAAACCAGGTGCTGTTTCTGAAACAGGCCTTCCTGGTAATATTGGAATTAATGTGGCACTGGAAGAGGCTTCTGCAGCTTTGGTGCTTTTGGGCTTTGGAAAAGCGCAGGTTGAAAAATGCCTGGGAAATATTGCCAAAACTACTCCTGAATTGAGTGTAGAGGCAATGATTAAAGAAGCATTGAAACGATTGTAATTGAATGGGTATAATGGAAGGCTCATCCTAAATATTATGGTTCGAAAATTAAATG
>DATGNG010000299.1:0-6682 GCA_035306865.1 Sphingobacteriaceae bacterium | reverse complement strand
AATAAAATTTTGGACTTTACGGAGTACGTAGATTTGCATGATTACTCTGGCCAGCATTCCATTACCTACGATCGTACAAATATTGCCATGTCTCCTGACTTTGTGGGTTCCAGCGAGATCGCTTATAGGGTCAGCCCTTCTCTTGAATTGGCTTGGATCAGCAAGTATGTTTCGAGACAGTATTTGGACAATACTTCTGCCAGGGCGCGTAGTCTCGATCCGTTTTTTGTCAATAACCTTCGGATAAGTTATACCACCTCCTATCTGGCAGCAAAACAAATTGGCTTTACACTTTTAGTGAATAATATATTTGGCACCGAGTATTCTTCCAACGGTTATACCTGGGGGCATCTCAATGAGGATGGAAGCCGGGCCTATTACAATTATTATTATCCGCAGGCCACTGCGAATTTCATGCTTGGGATGCAGCTAAAGTTCTGAGTACCGGGTTTTACTGAATAGAATTACGGGTTTCCCCTTATTGTGTACAATATTGGGCGGGGGTAACTTTGATTCAGTAAAACCCTAAAATCATGAAAAAACTATTAGTCATCCCAATGATTGTGTGTTTCCTGGGTGGATTTGCACAACAAACGGACAAGCCCGATTTCACCTATGACATGGGTGGAAAAATCAATTTCATGCAACTCAGTGATGCCGGAGTATTGGTAGTAGCAGGCAATGGGGGGCTGGCTGGAATCAATCCACATGCTGACGCCCCCCATTTTGTATTCAAAGAGTATGGCAGGGTCAAAGCGGAAGAAATTGATTTTGTTCCTTATTCACCGTATTTGGTTGTCAGTCAGGGAGGTTTGACCTCTTCTAAAAAGTCTGTAATTGACATCATTACAGGCAAAACATTATTTGCAACCGAAGAAAACGGATGGAGGAACATCTCTGAATTGCAGGTATTCCTTCCCCAGAACAAATTGGTAGTAGTGGGCAATCGGAGTAACAAAGAAAGAAATGTATTAGCTGTTGGAGTTTATGATTTGGAAAGTGGACAGCAGGAAGTATTGGCCAGTTTAGATCCCAATGTAGGCAAAGTGCGCTCCGGCAATGCTGTGCCCCTGAGTTCTGGCAGACCTTTTCTGACGGTCAATAGCATTCTGGTTCCAACCACCAAAAAGCTGGTTTCAGTAGATCTGAATTCAGGGGAGATCCGCTGGGAAGCCGATGTGGACAAGATTGCATGGATGTATGCGGATGCCTTGGGCAATGAGATCTATACCTTTGAAGAAAGGTCAAATGGGGACACCAGAATCCAAAAGGTCAGTAGTGATGGCAAGGTGCTTTGGGACAAGGAACGAAAAATCAAAGGCAAGGTAAGTAAGTTTGAAATACTACCCCAGGGACTTGCGGTAGTGAGTGACGTGGACAATTCCGGAAAGTCCGGCATTGCCCGATTCACGGCTGGCCGATCCGAATCCAAGATCGCTTTCTTAAATGCTGCAAACGGCGAAGACCTTTGGGAAAAGGCGCCCCAAACCAAGGGTTACGTCCAACATTTTTATGTGATGGATGATGGTATTCTGTTTGGAATTTATTCAGGGGGAATCAATAAAATTTCCTTTGATGGCAATACCTTATTCAAGAAACCACTTTCCACCGGAGAAAATATCCATACCATGGCTTCAACTCCCCGGGGATTGATCTATATCACAGATACTGATGCAGGAATCGTGAATTTGAGTACTGGAGAACCAATTTGGGACAAACCGATCAAATATAAGAAAGCCAAGGCGGTGGCCAGTGCTTATGATGAGGGCAACAAACGTTATCTATTAAGTACTGGTGATGAGATTGTCGCCATTGACGAAGATAGCGGAAATATTACTACCCTTGCTGACATTGATTTCAAGGAGAAAGAAGCACCTACTTCGCTGATCGTCAGAGATGATGGGTTGTTGCTCAGCTCCAGCCAGAATTTATCCCTATTCGAATTTGACGGAAAAAAGAAATACCATACCTATCACAAATCTCCCGGTCAAAGTGGTTTTGTAAAAGTCGCTTCCGGCGTACTTGCTGTGGCCTCTGTAGCAGTTGCTGCCTCAGCCGCCTTTCAGGGGGGGATGTATGGCACTTACCCAAACTCTTCTATGCTCAATAGTTATGGTAACCAAATGAAAATTGTTCAGGATGGGTTTTCCGATATCGCTACCGTTTCCTTTCAAACGATGAATAAACGGTTTAGGGCAACAGCAGCAACTGAAAATGCCCAGTTTATTTTAACCAGTCTGAATAGCGGGGTGGGTTTGGTCAAAGTCAACAAATCCACAGGTGAGGTTGACAAAGAAATATTGTTGAAAGACCGCAAGCCAGTATATGAAGTGGATGAGCTGGGTGGAATATTGTATTATAAGGCAAAGGACAGTCAGATTGTTGCATTTGTACTTTGAAAATAACTGATTTAGATATTTGAGCCGGGCAGTCTGATAATTGCCCGGCTTTTTTGTAACTTCGCTTTAAATTAACCATGTTGATCTGAAATGAGTGAATTTACCAAACTTGCCCATGAGGCAATGCGGCAATCCCAGGAGTCCATGCAAGAGATTGTCAATCGGCAACAACAACTCTTCATTGGTATTCCGAGAGAACGGGACCTGCAGGAAAACAGGATTGCCCTGACTCCACTTTCCGTAGCCTTGCTTGTGGAAAATGGACATAGGGTGGTGATGGAAAAGGGAGCTGGTGAGCGATCCAATTTTATGGACAGGCATTATAGTGAGCAGGGAGCTGAAATTGCATATAGTACAGAAGAAGTTTATAAGGCAGATATAATTATCAAGATCGGGGCTCCTTCTCTGGACGAGATCGATCTGATGAAGCCCGGACAAATCCTGTTTTCCTGTCAACCTCCTACATTTCTCGATTTGAAATGCCTGAAATCCATGATGAGAAAGCGTATCACTGCAGTATCCTATGAGTACCTTCGGGATGAGGGGGGAACACTGGCCGTGATGAGAGCAATGAGTGAAATTGTGGGAGCAACGTCTGTACTCATCGCTGCGGAGTATTTAAGTAATGTTTTTGATGGTAAGGGCTTGATGCTTGGGGGAATCACTGGTGTGCCACCGACCGAAATGGTGATTTTAGGTGCTGGGACAGTGGGTGAATTTGCAGCCCGGGCAGCGATCGCATTGGGTGCTCAGGTCAAAGTGTTTGACAGTTCTCTCTACCGACTCAGGCGCTTGCAGAACAATGTGGGGAGTAGGGTGTTCACTTCGGTGATCCAGCCAGTGGTATTGCGAAAAGCGGTGATTTCCAGCGATGTGGTGATTGGAGCCATTCGCGCCAATAATGGCCGGAGTCCCTGCATCATCAATGAAGAAACAGTTTCCCAGATGAAACCCAACTCGGTATTGATTGATGTCAGTATTGATCAGGGGGGATGTTTCGAAACATCTGAGCGGACGACCCATGACAAGCCTGTGTTCAGAAAGCATGATGTAATACATTATTGTGTGCCAAATATTGCCTCTCGGGTAGCACGTTCAGCAACATATGCCCTGACCAATATATTCACCCCTATTTTATTGGAAATTGGAGAGTCCGGAGGATTTGCAAATGTGATTTGGTCCAGACCCGGGGTGCGCAATGCTGTTTATCTTTACCAGGGACATTTAACAAACAAAGACATGGCCAATAGGTTTGATCTGCCACTGAAGAATTTGGATCTATTGGTGTTGTCCAAACATTAAATCAGTTTTTCTAAAGTTGTTTCAGGAGTCAAATTTAGGCCGTCAACATTCTTAAGTAGGTTTAGACCCGGCTGTTTTCCTGGTTCAATAGAACCGTAACGCTCCGTGATCCCCAACACTTCAGCCCCGTTCCAGGTGGCCCATTTTATCAATTCAGACAACTTAATTGACTGATAATGAGCATTAATAGTTTTCATTTCTGACAAAACACAAAGCCTGTCATTGGATGCAAGGCTATCCGTACCAATGGTAACTGGCTGATTGTTATAAAGTAAATTATTCAATTTTGGCAACGTCCCCTCTATATACAGGTTTGCAGATAGACAAAGACACCAGTAAACTTTTCTGTTGATTCTGTGCACGTATGAAGCGTCTTTTGATGAGGTATAGGTGTTGTGAACGAGCTGTACAGGCAGACTGACGGGGAGACCCGGAATGAATGACTGCAGAGATGATTTGGAATGGGATTTGAAATAGGTTATATCTCTATCCAGCCATTCATAGAATTTTACAAACTCCCCTGTTTTATAGCGAAAAAACTCATTTTCAGCCTGGGACTCCTGATTATGGATACTGACCGGAAAGCCCGAACCGACCTCATTTTTAGATATCAGGCGTATCAGATCCCTTGAAACCGAATATGGCGCATGGGGGGTGAGGGAAGCCGGTAAGCCTTCAAATTCTTGTTTCAACTTTAGTCCGTCCTCAAGGATTTTTTCTGATTGCTTTGGATCAAAGCCTGTAACTTCCAAAAAAGTATGGTAATGGATTGGACTTTTTTTCTTTACGGCTCTGGAAATGGAAGTGTTCGAATGGTCTCCTACTGCAACTATACCATTGGATATCATTTGTCTGTCAGCTTCCTCCATGGCCTGGACTATATTGTGTTTATCTTCCTGTCGGGAAGCAATGATTGCTTTTAAAAACTCAATCAACCCTGTTGACCGTGGAATTTTGCCATGCAAATGGGATAATTCCAAATGGCAATGTGCATTTACAAAACCTGGTACAATAATACCTTTATAGTGCTTTATTTTTTCTCTATCTGAAACCTCCAACAGATCTTTATAAACTCGCTTGATTACCCCGTTCCCATCGGTTTCTACCACCCCGTTTATTATGGGTGTGCCAGTCACCGGCACTATAAAATCTGCTGCAAAAAAACTACTCATATGCACGGTTTACGTTTAGGCTTATCATGCAAATATAGATTTTTATTGGGACAAAGCAAATGTGTATCTTTGCAGCGTGTCAGTCATTAACAAAAAAAAGGATATCCGAAGTCAATCATTGGATGCACTCACAGAACAGGTAATTGCCTTTGGGCAACCCGCATTCAGAGCCAAACAGATTTATGAATGGTTGTGGGAGAAATCCTGTGTGGACTTTGATGAGATGAGTAACTTGAGCAAGGCATTTAGGGAACAGCTCAAAGATGCCTTTGTGATCAATGCTGTCCAAGTCAAAAACTCGCAGATCAGTTCGGACAAAACAATCAAAAGCAGCTTCTTGCTATATGATCAAAATCTGGTAGAAGGAGTGTTGATTCCGGCTGATGATCGTATGACTGCCTGTGTCAGTTCCCAGGTGGGCTGTAGTCTCACCTGCAAATTCTGCGCAACCGGTTACATGGACCGCAAACGCAATCTCAACGCTGACGAAATCTATGACCAGGTTGTGTTGATAAGCCGTCAGGCTATGGAAAAATATCAAACTCCACTAAGCAATATTGTTTATATGGGGATGGGAGAGCCATTGCTCAACTACAGCAATGTGTTGAAATCTATTGACCGCATCACCTCACCCGATGGGCTCAATATGGCCGCCAAACGGATCACTGTATCCACAGCCGGCATAGGAAAAATGATCAAAAAACTCGGGGATGATCAGGTTCGTTTCAACCTGGCACTTTCTCTCCATGCGGCCAACGATGACAAGCGTAATGAAATCATGCCCATCAATGAGCAGAATTCTTTAAAAACCCTTGCCGAGGCCCTCAAATATTTTTACGCAAAGACCAAGACACCAGTCACTTTCGAATACATCGTTTTCAATGGATTCAATGATGGGCTGGAGGATGCTGCTGATCTGGCCAAATTCTGCAAACACATTCCTTGCAAAGTCAATATAATTGAATATAACCCCATCGCTTTTGCAGATTTTGTCAATGCCAGCGAGGACAAGATAGATGCATTTGCAAATTATTTACGCAAGCAGGGCGTCACCACCAATATTCGCCGCAGTAGGGGTAAGGATATAGATGCAGCCTGTGGTCAGCTTGCTATCAAGGAAAAGGAGTCTTTAAACTAAATTTTATTTCTTTTTATTTTATATATTTGTGGCAACAAGAAAATTTCTGTTTCTGCAAGTGTATGAAAAAATATAGTGGTATAAAGCACCAACTTGACTATTTTCTGGATCTCCTTTTCCCGGTATGCTGTGCGGGTTGCGATCGGCCGCTGATTCGGGGTGAAAAATGGATTTGCTCTTTCTGCCGATATTCCTTGCCTTTAACTGATTTCCATAAAGATCCCCAGAATGAAGGCATTCGTTTGCTCGGAGGGCAGGTTCCGCTGGAAACGGTATTATCTTACCTTTATTTTGAAGATGATTCCAGCGTACAGCAAATGGTCCATCATTTTAAGTATTTGGGGCTTTGGGAATTGGGGAAAAGTTTTGGCAGGGAATATGGAACCTTGCTGAAAATGTATGACCATAAATGCTTATGTGCTGATTTGATTGTGCCAGTCCCCATTCAATTAGCAAAGCTCCGAAGAAGGGGCTATAATCAGAGCGCGATATTTGGAGAAGGTTTGGCTGAAGCCATGAATATTCCCATTGAACCGCATGCCCTAATCAAAGATCCAAAGATCAAAACGCAGGTGGGAAAAGGTAGGGTGGAACGCTTTGAGAACCTTTCGAATGCTATTCTACCCAATGAATCCAAGCCAGTAATAGAGGGAAAATACATACTATTGGTA
>DATGNG010000298.1:0-6330 GCA_035306865.1 Sphingobacteriaceae bacterium | reverse complement strand
TTGCTGGGCATCTATAAGTTCAGCCACCGGATTGGTATTGCCCAGATAGGGTTTGGATTTTTTGCCCAAGGCAAATTCCAGCCCCAGATGGGAATAGGAAAAGATATCCCTTTTTTCGGTGGTCAATCCATCAAATCCATAGGTCCGGGCAAAATTCATTCTATATCCCATGTCTATGTTGATGCCATTGGTGATACGGATTTTGGCACCTACACCTACTGGCAAAAACATTCCATTGGTTTCTCCATATTGGATTTCTTCCTCATTAATATAAGTCCAGGGCTTATAATTCATCCAACCGGCACCTAAATTGAGATAAGGTTTCAAAAACCCATTTCTGTGCCTCCAGTTGATGTTTGCCAGTGTAAATTGGGCACTTAAATTACCTGACCAGGAAACAATGGTCTGGAATTGATCGGGGCCTTGCGAACCCTGAACGGCTCCACCCACGTACTCCAACTGTAGTGCAAAAGCAGGGAGAAGCTGTTTTTTAATATAAGCACCATATCCTGCATTATAAACCAATCCTTCAAAATCCCGGCCCAATTCAAATACATTGGCTTGACTCATCGCTCCACCATGAATGCCGACCGACCAGGTCCGATAATTTTTGGTTGGCGAGAAAGTTTGAGCATAACCGAGTTGGCTAAAAATGATGCTGGCTACAAATAAGATAGCACCCGCATTAAATTTTTTGGATGTAATTGTCATCTTTGGTTTTATGATTTGTCATTCAATCCTCAAATAAATCTTCAGATTTCGGCTAAATTACAACACTTTTGTCGAAATTCAATAAAATCGGTTTAAAGACGTAACTTTGTATTTGAATAAAAAATAAGATAATTAGTGTTATAACCCATGAGGAGTAGAGAAATCCGAGAAGCATTTTTGAATTTTTTCAAGTCAAAGGGACATCAGATTGTTCCGTCGGCACCGGTAGTGGTCAAGAACGATCCTACCCTAATGTTTACCAATGCCGGTATGAACCAGTTTAAGGATCTGTTTCTGGGAGAGGCGGCCGTCAAATTCCCCAGAATTGCCGATACCCAGCGCTGTCTCCGTGTTTCCGGAAAACATAATGACCTGGAAGAGGTGGGGATTGACACGTATCACCACACCCTGTTTGAGATGTTGGGTAACTGGAGCTTTGGTGATTATTTCAAGCGGGAAGCTATTGAATGGAGCTGGGAATTGTTGACCGGAATCTATGGTATAGAACCGGATCGCATGTACGTCACCGTTTTCGAAGGTGATGAGCGAGATGGATTGGCCATGGATCAGGAGGCTTATGATTTTTGGAAAGGAATTGTAGCCGAAGATCGAATCCTTATGGGCAATAAGAAGGATAATTTTTGGGAAATGGGAGATACGGGTCCCTGTGGCCCCTGCTCTGAAATCCACGTGGATATGCGGCCAGAGGAGGAGCGAAAGGCTCTCGACGGAAAATCATTGGTGAATGCCGATCATCCCCAAGTCATTGAGATCTGGAACCTTGTTTTTATGCAGTTTAATCGGCAGCACGACGGATCCTTGAAGTCCCTGCCGGCAAAGCATGTGGATACGGGAATGGGTTTGGAGCGGCTGGTGAGGGTGATTCAGGGTAAGAGTTCAAATTATGATACGGATCTGTTTCAGCCACTTATCCAATATATTGCTGAGAAGAGCGGGGTAAATTATGGTGATAATGAGCAAAGTGATATTGCCATGCGGGTTATGGCCGATCATATACGGGCCATATGTTTTACCATTGCAGATGGGCAGCTGCCCTCAAATAATAAGGCTGGATATGTCATCCGGAGAATCCTGAGAAGAGCAGTCCGCTATGCCTATACATTTTTGGGCTTCAAAGAACCATTTCTTCACGAATTGATTCCTGTGCTCGCCAAGCAGTTTGAAGGGGTTTTCGATGAGTTGATATCCCAGCAGGGTTTTGTACAGAAAGTGGTATTGGAGGAGGAGCAATCTTTCCTTCGCACGCTGATGACGGGAGTGCAGCGGTTTGAAAACTATATTGATGCTGCGCAAACAGGGACTGATCAGCCCAAACTGATTGATGGAGAGTTTGCCTTTGAATTGTATGATACTTTTGGTTTTCCCATAGATTTGACCGAATTACTGGCAAGGGAAAAAGGGTTTATGGTCGATATGCCCGGCTTCCAAAAGGCGCTGGAGGAACAAAAGAATCGTTCCAGGGCTGCCACGGCGATTGATACAGGGGATTGGGTAAATGTAGGTCCGGATGAGTCCACTTTGTTTTTGGGATACGATAAACTTGAATGTGGAACGTCCATTGTCAAATATCGACAGGTCTCAGCCAAAGGCCGGGATCATTACCAATTGATCCTGACCCATACTCCATTCTATGCAGAGGGAGGGGGTCAGGTTGGCGACACCGGATTTTTAATTCATGCGGCAAGTGGGGAACGCATCCGCATTACCGATACCAAGAAGGAGAATGGGTTGATTGTACATTACTGTCAGCAATTGCCCCGTGATCTGCAGGCAGAATTTCTTGCCAGTGTGGATAGGGACAAACGTAAAGACACTGAGCGCAACCACTCGGCTACGCATTTGATGCATGCTGCCCTTAGAGAAGTGTTGGGAAGCCACGTGCAGCAAAAAGGCTCCCTGGTCAGCCCGGATATCCTGCGTTTCGATATTTCACATTTTGCCAAGATGACTGTGGAAGAATTGCAGCAGGTAGAGGATAAGGTCAATGAGCAAATCAGGGCTAATATTTCTTTGGATGAACGTCGGGAAGTGCCATATCAGGAGGCAATTGATGAAGGAGTCACTGCCCTGTTCGGTGAAAAATACGGAGATTTTGTCAGAGTGATCACATTTGACCGGGATTATTCTGTGGAATTGTGCGGAGGAACCCACGTGCAGGCTACCGGAGAAATTGGATACTTCAAGATAATTAGCGAATCGGCGGTTGCGGCCGGTGTACGAAGGATTGAAGCCATTACCGGGACCAAGGCAGCCGCTGTTATTCGGGAGCACTTTGAGTTGGTGGATCAACTGAAAGGCCTGCTCAACAATCCTAAGGACTTTTTGGCTGCTCTAAATAAAATTGTGGAAGACAACGCTGCGCTTAAAAAGGAGATCGAAAAATCCATTATTGAAAAGGCCCTTTCTATGAAAGCAGAACTTTCAGGCAAAATACAGCAGGTCAACGGGATCAATTTCCTGGCAACACGGGTAGATCTGCATTCGGCTGAGGCCGTAAAAACCCTGGCTTATGCCCTGAAAGGCTCTATAGAAAACTTATATTTGGTGTTGGCCGCAAATTTGGATGGGAAACCAGGGCTGACGGTGGTCGTTTCTGACATTTTGGTCAAAGAGCAGGGGCTGCATGCCGGGAATATCATCAGGGAATTGGCCAAAGAAATTCAAGGTGGTGGAGGTGGCCAACCATTTTATGCAACTGCAGGAGGAAAGGACTTGGCTGGTCTGGACAATGCTGTCTTAAAGGCCAAAGATTTTCTGCCGGCTGGAGGAGAATAGATATGAATAGAATTTTTTCTTTGCTTTTATTGTTTTCATTGCTGATCGTTTCAGCATGTAACTCCAAAAAGAATGAGTTTACGATCGAGGGGATTGTTCAGAATGCCGGAAATATACAAACCGTGGTATTGTATGAAGGCGAACGAAAACTCGATTCCGCTTTTTTGACAGAGAATGGGAGATTTAAATTACAAAGGAAAGCGTCTCATCCACGATTATTCCGCCTTGAAGCTGGCAAGCATTTTTTTCCTGTGATTTTGCAAAATGGGGATAAGTTGAATTTTAAAGCTGATTTGCATAATGAGGAAGGTGATTACGAGGTTTCGGGTTCTGAGTTGAGCGAGAAAATCAAGGCATTTGCTGCTATTCAACGGGAAAAGTCTAAGTTCGAAGAACAAATGGATCATGACTTTATCGCACTTTCCAGCAGGTTAGATCATCAGGCTGTATTGAGTTTGAGAGAAGAATTCATCCTTCGCTATATGGCCTATATGAAAGACTATAAAGAAAAGACACTGGCGTTTGCAGAGGAAAATGATGATTTGGCCGGATTTTATGCGATGACTACACTGGATAGAGAATTTGCCGAAGCCGAGCTGATCATCTATGCAGAAAAAATAGAAGGTCAATACAAAGATAATGTAGTGGTCCAGCAATTCTTACAGGACATAGAGTCCTTCAAACGATTGGCCGTGGGGCAGGCGGCACCGGTCTTCGAGTCCCTTACTGCCAACAACCGGGTTGTCAGTCTTAGTGATTTTAAGGGTCAATATACTCTTGTGGACTTTTGGGCTTCCTGGTGCGTTCCTTGCCGGGAAGAAAATCCAAATATTGTGCGGCAGTACAATTTATATAAAGACAAAGGATTTACCGTATTTGGAGTTTCACTTGATGGAAATCCCGGTTCCTGGCTGAAGGCCATTGAAGATGACGGATTGGAATGGCCCCAAGTCTCGGATCTTCAAGCCTGGAATTCGGAAGTGATAGAATTGTACGATATCAAAGCCATTCCTGCAAGCTACATGCTGGATCCGGAAGGTATTATTATTGCCAAAAATCTCAGGGGCGTAGAACTTGAAAAGTTCCTGAAGGAAATCTTCGGTAATTAGGCCTGTGAAAATAAAACTTCCTGTCCGTTAACAATTTATTAATATTATATTAACCGTCAATTACCATTAAGGTTATACTTTAGCAAAAAAATAATTCAGGATATGAGCAATCAAAAGCAGAAAGTTTTGGTGGTTGACGATGAAGCGGATATTGTGGAATTGATAGCCTATAACCTCAAAAGGGAAGGATATCAGGTTCATACGGCTTCAAATGGTCAGGAAGCGGTGACCACCGCCAAGAAAATCATGCCGGATCTGATCATTCTGGATATCATGATGCCAAAAATGGATGGTATCGAAGCCTGTCGCATTATGCGTGCAATGCCCGAATTCAAAAGCACTTTTATTGTGTTCCTGACCGCCCGCAGTGAAGAATACTCAGAAATCGCCGGGTTTAACGTAGGTGCGGATGACTATATAGCCAAACCCATCAAACCCCGTGCACTCGTTAGTCGCATCAATGCCATTTTGCGTCGTACTGCGCAACAGGAGGATCAGGTAGAGAATAAGCTGGAAATTGCCGATTTAGTTATAGATAGGGAAGCCTTTTTGGTGTTCAGAAACGGAGAAAAGATTGTATTGGCAAAAAAAGAGTTTGAATTACTCTTTCTTTTGGCTTCAAAACCGGGTAAGGTTTATACCCGTGATGTCATCCTGAAGAACATCTGGGAAGACTCTGTAGTGGTGACCAACAGGACTATTGACGTACATATCCGTAAGTTGAGAGAAAAAATTGGGGATCATTATGTGGCCACGGTCAAAGGGGTGGGCTATAAATTCGAAGTACCTGAAGCCTAATATTGTAATTTGTCAGAATTTTAACTAAATTTGCTCGCTCAATCCTTACCATGAGTGATGCAATAAAACACGAATGCGGGATCGCAATGATCCGCTTGTTAAAACCCCTTTCATATTATCAGGAAAAGTACGGCACGGCCATATATGGCATCAATAAGCTGTATTTATTGATGGAAAAGCAACACAACCGGGGACAAGACGGTGCGGGTATTGCAACCATCAAATTTGATGTCAAACCGGGTAGTCGCTATATCAGCAGGTATCGTTCCATGGCTCCAAATGCGGTGGCTGATATTTTTGAATACGTTCAGAAGAAATTTTCCGCAGTCCAGCGGGCATATCCCGAAAAATATACCAACAGTCAATGGCTCAAAGAACATGTTAGCTTTACGGGAGAGGTTTTGTTGGGCCATTTGCGTTATGGCACACATGGCAAGAACAGCATAGAAAGTTGCCATCCATTTTTGAGGCAAAATAATTGGCGGACGCGGAATCTGATGATTGCCGGCAATTTCAATATGACCAATGTGGATGAGTTGCTGGAGCAATTATACGAACTGGGCCAGCATCCAAAGGAGCAAGCCGATACCGTCACTGTCCTGGAAAAAATTGGACATTTTTTGGATACCGAGAACCAAACTCTTTTTGATCAATTCAAAAAAGAAGGTTACAGCAATATTGAAATCAGCTCGCTGATAGCTAAAAATCTGGATGTGACCAAGATCTTGACGCGATCTGCCAAAACCTGGGATGGAGGATATACTATTGCCGGTATTTTTGGTCATGGGGATGCTTTCGTAATGCGGGATCCGGCAGGAATTCGTCCAGCCTATTATTATCAGGACGAAGAAGTGTTGGTCGTGGCTTCCGAAAGACCCGCTATTCAGACCGCTTTCAATGTCAAGTATGAGGCCAT
>DATGNG010000297.1:0-3635 GCA_035306865.1 Sphingobacteriaceae bacterium | reverse complement strand
GCTATTGTTATCGTGCTGGACAATGTGAGAAGCATGCATAATGTGGGTTCGGTATTCAGGACTGCGGACGGTTTTGCCATCGAGAAAATTGTGCTTTGTGGCATTACCGGACAACCCCCTCACCGGGAAATCGAAAAGACGGCTCTTGGAGCTACGAAATCCATTGACTGGATCTATGAGCAGGATGCGGAAAATGCAGTTGCAGCCCTGAAGTCCCAGGGGTACAACATCTGTGCCGCAGAACAAGTTGCGGGCAGCGTTTCACTGGATGGATTCCGTCCGGACCCGGAAGGAAAATATGCTTTGGTTTTTGGAAACGAAGTGCATGGAGTCAGTGAGGCTGTATTGAAATTGACAGATGTCTGCCTTGAAATCCCCCAGTTTGGCACCAAGCATTCCTTCAATATTTCGGTGACAGTAGGGATTTTACTGTGGGATTTCTTCTGTAAAATGCGATAAGTCAAAAATCCTTTTTTCTTGTCGCTTGAAAAGCGTAGATTTGCGGTGCAAAAATCAATAAAATGAGTGTATTAGTCAATAAAGATTCAAAAGTGATCGTTCAGGGATTTACCGGGAACGAAGGGACTTATCATGCGTCCCAAATGATAGAATATGGTACAAATGTGGTTGGTGGTGTGACTCCGGGAAAAGGTGGACAGACCCATCTGAACAAACCTGTTTTCAATACAGTTCAGGATGCGGTCGATCAAACCGGCGCTAATGTGTCCATTATATTTGTTCCTCCCGCTTTCGCTGCCGATGCCATCATGGAAGCAGCAGCTGCCGGAGTGGAAGTAATCGTAACGATCACTGAGGGAATCCCGACGAAAGATATGATTCAGGTCAAGTCGTACCTGAGTGACAAAAATTCACGTTTGATCGGCCCGAATTGCCCTGGGATTATTACTGCTGGTGAGGCTAAAATTGGTATTATGCCAGGCTTTATCTTTAAGAGGGGTAATGTGGGGGTAGTTTCAAAATCAGGTACGCTGACTTATGAGGCTGTGGATCAAACGGTAAAAGCCGGATTGGGTATTACTACAGCGATTGGGATCGGAGGAGATCCGATCATTGGTACAACTACCAAAGAGGCTGTTGAATTGTTGATGAATGATCCGGAAACCGAAGGAATCATAATGATCGGTGAGATCGGAGGAGGAATGGAAGCCGAAGCTGCACGTTGGATCAAGGAACACGGCACCAAACCGGTAGTAGGATTTATTGCTGGTCAAACTGCGCCTCCCGGTCGTCGCATGGGGCACGCAGGTGCCATTGTCGGTGGTGCCGAAGACACGGCTGCTGCCAAGATGAAAATCATGCGGGAGTGTGGAATCCGTGTAGTGGAATCCCCTGCTGAAATCGGTAAGGCCATGGCTGAGGAGTTGGCCCGCTGATCCTCAGATTGCTTCCAGCAATTTATAGAAACCGGTTGTTTATTTTTTAAATAGGTAACCGGTTTTTACTTTTTTTTGTCAGGTTTTTAATGATTTTCAGGGAAGAGGTCAATCCAAAACGAATGAGGGCAAATTTTACCCTTATGCTTTGAACGAGAGTAAATTTTTAGTGTTTTTACCCTTGTGTTAGAAACGAGGGTAAAACTTACACTTGAACAAAATCGACTTTTCCCATTTCCAACATTTTCCACTTCTTTACGTTTGCTGTCTTTTGTTCGTTTTTCTGTTGTCGGGTTTGCATGGACAATGAAAATACCAGAGAATCAAGCAAAGGGGGTGATCGACAATACGCTGATTCCTGACGAAGTGCTTATCAGTAAAATATACTTCGTAAGAGAGCAGAAAGTAATGCTGGACAGCGACCTCGCAGCCTTTTCGTATTCACTGAACATGGGGTACTTAGGATACAGATTGGGTATCAAATAGGTAAAAAACAAGAAACTTGTATAGCTTTGATTTTAAAATACCACATTTAGACTGTAGTTACATAGTCCGACTGGAAATAAAGAATTTACAAGCATAAAAAAATGAAATACTGGTACAAGTTTTTGGTGATTGTTTTCGTATTGATGGCAAATACAGGATTGTATGCTCAAACTTATTACGGGATAAGAGCAGGGCCGAATTTTTCAAACATGCTGGTAAAGGATAATTTCGGTACATATAGCGATCAATTCAAGATGAAACCCGGTTTTTGGGCTTGTCTGTTGGCTATAAATTTGGCGTAAGATAGAAAATCAGTGTAGGTTTTTTGAAGTCGTAATTTGCGACTTCAAGTTGGATGTGTTCACTTACTTTCGTAACTTGCCTCAATGGAGCAAACTACAAATCAACTGCCGGTTTCGGTGCTGGATCTGGCCACTGTGGTCGAGGGTGGGGATGCCGGCAGTGCTATTGCCGGTACTGCTGAGATTGCCAGGCATGTAGAAACTCTGGGTTTTACACGTATATGGCTGGCGGAACACCACAATATGGAACATATTGCCAGCTCGGCAACGGCTGTGCTGATCGGTCATGTGGCGTCTAAAACCCAAAAAATAAGGGTAGGTTCCGGTGGAGTAATGCTGCCCAATCACAGCCCTTTGGTGATTGCCGAGCAATTTGGTACGCTGGAAACATTATATCCGGGCCGGATCGATCTGGGATTGGGACGTGCGCCCGGTACCGATCAGGTGACGGCGATGGCATTGAGAAGGGGCAACCTGCAGACCCCTTACCAGTTTCCGGCAGATGTCCGGGAATTGCAGAAATATTTTTCCAATGCCGACCCGCAGGCTAAGGTGCGTGCTTTTCCCGGTGAGGGTCTGGATATTCCTTTATGGATACTGGGTTCCAGTACGGACAGTGCGTTTCTGGCGGCCCAAATGGGCTTGCCCTATGCATTTGCAGCCCATTTTGCGCCCAAACAGTTTGAGGTTGCCATTCAGATTTACAGAAATAATTTTGTGCCTTCTGCACAACTGGCGAAACCCTATGTGATGGCCTGTGTCAATGTAGTAGCTGCCGAAACGGATGAAGAGGCAGAGCATCTGGTGACCAGCCTGTACAGAATGTTCCTGGGCATTCTGACCAATACCCGCAGCCCCCTTCGGCCACCGGGTCCGCTGCCCGCCTTGTTTAAAACACCCGAAGTGCAGCAAGCCTTGAATAATATGGTTTCGTGTACTTTCACAGGTTCGATGGAAACTATCAGGAAGAATCTGGGTGACTTTATCAAAAAGCACGAGCTTGACGAATTGATGGTGACCAGCCATATTTATGACTTGCAGGCAAAGCTGCGTTCCTTTACAATACTGAAAGAGGCATTGTACGGATAGCTTGCGTACGTTTTTTGTTGGTACGGTTTTTTTCCGTACATTTGTAAAAAATGTAGTGTTATGAGTATTAATGAACAGGCAAGATTTGATGCAAGGCTCCCGAAAGAGCAAAAGTTGCTTTTTGAGAAGGCGGCCCTGCTGGGAGGATACCGCAATCTGACGGATTTTGTGCTTTATACGGTGCAGGAGAGAGCGCAGGAAATTATCAGGGAAAAGGAGGAGATCCTGGCCTCTGAAATGGATAGCCAGCTCTTTTTTGATGCGATCACAAAGCCCCGGAAACCCTCGGGAAGATTGAAAAAAGCCTTGCGGGATTATCAGGATTTTGTCAAAAAATCCAGGTAATTGATGATAGAATTATTGG
>DATGNG010000296.1:0-2546 GCA_035306865.1 Sphingobacteriaceae bacterium | reverse complement strand
ACTTCACTTACCGCAAGACGGAATGGAAAGGTACTACCGTCTTTGCATCTGCCCCTCACTTCCCTGCCGATACCGATGATCTTTTTCTTGCCTGTATGATGATAGTTTTCCATATAACCATCATGCTCAGAATGGTAAGGTTCTGGCATCAGCATAGAAATATTTTGTCCGATCACTTCATCAGCCTCATAGCCAAACAATCGGAGTGCAGCTGGATTGATACTCTCCACAAGCCCTCTTTTATCAATGGTAATGATACCATCAATAGCATTTTCGATGATTGCTTCCAGAAGTTTTGCTGAATCCATTCCTATTTACTCCAATTTACTTTACCAGTCTTTTATATTTTATCCGTTTAGGAGTCAAGTCGCCTCCAAGACGTTTTTTCTTATTTTCTTCGTATTCCGAATAATTGCCTTCAAAAAAATAAACCTGGGAATTGCCTTCAAAGGCCAAAATATGGGTGCAAATTCGGTCCAGGAACCACCTATCGTGTGAAATTATCACCGCACAACCCCCAAATTCATCCAATCCTTCTTCCAGAGCACGCAAAGTATTGACATCTATATCGTTGGTCGGCTCATCCAAAAGCAAAACATTGGCGCCTTTTTTTAGTGTGATAGCTAAATGTACCCTGTTTCGTTCCCCACCGGATAAGACTCCGACTTTTTTCTGCTGGTCCGCTCCGTTGAAGTTAAATTTCGACACATAAGCCCTTGAGTTTACTGTACGGTTGCCGAGTATGATGTTTTCGTTGCCGTCTGTAATATTTTCCCAAACCGTTTTATTGGGATCCAGGTCATCGTGCATTTGATCCACATAACCAAGCCTGACGGTTTCTCCAACTTTGAAAGTACCATTGTCGGGGTGTTCCTGACCAGTAATCAACCTGAACAAAGTAGTTTTTCCGGCACCATTTGGCCCAATAATACCCACTATACCTGCTGGTGGCAGGGAAAAATCAAGACCTTCAAACAAAATCTTGTCACCATAGGCTTTAGATACACCCTGGGCTTCGATCACCACATTGCCCAATCGGGGTCCGGGTGGAATAAATAGCTCCAGCCTTTCTTCCCTGTCCCTGGTTTCTTCGGAAGCCAGTTTTTCGTAATTATGCAAACGGGCCTTGGATTTGGCGTGGCGGGCTTTAGGTGCCATCCGTACCCATTCCAATTCCCTCTCAAGGGTTTTCTGTCTTTTGGTTTCCTGCTTCTCTTCCATGGACAGGCGTTTGGCTTTTTGATCCAGCCAAGAGGAGTAATTGCCCTTCCAGGGTATGCCCTCGCCCCTATCCAATTCGAGGATCCAGCCAGCCACATTGTCCAAAAAGTAACGATCGTGCGTCACTGCGATGACCGTACCTTTATAATGTTGCAGGTGCTGTTCCAACCAATCAATGGATTCGGCATCCAGGTGGTTGGTCGGCTCATCCAATAACAATACATCCGGTTCCTGAAGCAATAAACGACACAATGCCACTCTTCTGCGTTCACCTCCTGACAATGTGTCAATCATTCTTTCAGGATCTGGACAGCGGAGCGCATCCATTGCCCGTTCCAGTCTGGTATCAAGTTCCCAGGCTCCGGAAGCATCGATTTTATCTTGCAACTCGCCTTGGCGGGCCAGGAGCTTGTCCATCTCATCCGGATTTTCATAAACTTCCGGTAAGCCAAACTTCTCATTTATCTCCTCATATTCCTTCAACAAGCTTGTGATCTCGGCAACCCCTTCTTCCACCACTTCCAAAACTGTTTTCTCGGGGTCCAATTCGGGCTCCTGAGCCAGATAACCAACACTATAGCCGGGAGAAAAGACCACTTCCCCCTGATATGACCTGTCCAGCCCGGCAATAATACGCAGCAATGAGGACTTACCGGATCCATTCAATCCGATCACCCCAATTTTGGCACCATAGAAAAAGGATAGGTATATATTTTTGAGTACTTGCTTCTGGGGGGGGTAAATTTTATTGACCCCGGCCATTGAAAAGATGATTTTTTCGTCTGACATAGTTTCTGGTTACAAATATGCAAAGATAGTCAGTTTAGCCAAATTCACACTATACCGCAGGAACAATTCACTGACAAATTGGTCTCCCCTGGGCTAATGGCGTAATTGTTGATAAATATTAGTGGAATTAGGAAGATATGCGCGCTTTTTTTTTATACATTTATAGCGTCATGTCAAAAAAGAAAGGTTAGATACAACATGGAAGCAAAATTTTCACCTCGTGTAAAAGATGTGATTTCTTATAGTAGAGAAGAAGCGATCAGACTCAAACACGACTATATAGGCACAGAACACCTGCTCTTAGGACTGATAAGGGAGGGAGACGGAACTGCCATCAAAATATTGAAGGAATCGGGGGTGGATATGGCGGATTTACGAAAAACTATCGAATCCGCTGTTCGCAGTGCTTCGGGTACCCGGATGCTGGTCAACAATATGCCATTGACTAAACAGGCAGAGAAAGTATTGAAAATCACCTACCTGGAAGCTAAGATTTTTAGAAGTGAATTGATTGGCACCGAACACTTGCTGCTTTC
>DATGNG010000295.1:0-7233 GCA_035306865.1 Sphingobacteriaceae bacterium | reverse complement strand
CGCAATGATGATCAGCGTTTGGTTTCTTTTGACAATGATGTCAAAACCTATAGGCTGATCAAGTTTAAGAAAACAAACCAGAGTACCTGTATCAATCTGAAGCCTATCGTAAAGAAGGGTCAAAGGGTTGAAAAAGGACAGGTGCTTTGTGAAGGATATGCAACACAGAATGGTGAGCTTGCCTTGGGTAGAAACCTGAAAGTGGCCTTCATGCCATGGCAGGGTTATAACTTTGAGGATGCGATCGTGATTTCGGAGCGAGTGGTGAGTCAGGATATTTTCACTTCCCTGCATATCGACGAGTTTGAGTTGGAAGTGCGGGATACCAAGCGTGGAGAGGAGGAATTGACTGCTGATATTCCGAATGTTTCCGAGGAAGCCACAAAGGATCTGGATGAGAATGGAATCATTCGAATCGGTGCTGAAGTTCTGGAAGGTGATATTCTGATCGGTAAAATTACGCCGAAAGGCGAATCCGACCCTTCACCGGAAGAGAAGTTGCTTCGTGCGATCTTTGGTGATAAAGCCGGGGATGTAAAGGATGCTTCACTAAAAACACCTCCATCTATCAATGGGGTGGTTGTGGATACCAAATTATTCTCCAGGGCCAAGAAAATGACCAAGGATGAAGAAAAGAAAGCCCTTGAGCAACTGGATACCAACCATGAAAAGGCATTGAAGTCTTTGAAGGATCGTCTGATAGAGAAATTGTTTACCATCGTGAACGGCAAAACTTCCCAGGGTGTATTTAACGTTTATAGAGAGCTGTTGATTGCCAAAGGAGTTAAGTTTACGCTGAAAGTGTTGAATGAACTTGAATTCAACCATATCAACCCTACTGGCTGGACAACTGATGAAGATAAGAATGAGCTGATCAAACAAGCACTGCATTTTTATAACATCAAAGTCAACGAAGAGCTGGGTGCCTATAAGCGTGATAAGTTTGCCATTAGTGTGGGTGATGAATTGCCTTCAGGTATCGTACAGATGGCCAAAGTATATGTGGCCAAAAAACGTAAGTTGAAAGTGGGTGATAAGATGGCTGGTCGCCACGGAAACAAAGGTATTGTTGCCCGTATTGTACGGGATGAAGACATGCCATTCCTGGAAGACGGTACGCCAATGGATATTGTATTGAACCCACTGGGGGTACCTTCACGGATGAACCTTGGCCAGATTTACGAAACCGTATTGGGCTGGGCAGGGGAACGTCTTGGAATCAAGTTTGCTACTCCAATTTTTGATGGTGCAGAACCAACAGAAGTAGAAGAATGGGTGGCGAAGGCCGGCTTACCTCCATCGGGTCGTACTTACCTGTACAACGGATTGACTGGTGAACGTTTCGACCAACCTACGACTGTGGGAGTGATCTATATGTTGAAATTGGGTCACATGGTGGATGATAAGATGCACGCTCGTTCGATCGGACCATACTCGCTCATTACTCAACAACCTCTGGGTGGTAAAGCTCAGTTTGGTGGTCAGCGTTTTGGAGAGATGGAGGTTTGGGCTCTGGAAGCATTTGGAGCATCCAATATCTTGCAGGAGATCCTGACCGTCAAGTCGGATGACGTGGTTGGTAGGGCAAAAACCTACGAAGCTATTGTCAAAGGCAACAACCTGCCTACACCATCGGTACCGGAGTCATTCAATGTATTGGTACACGAACTACGTGGTTTGGGACTGGATATCACACTGGATTAATAACAAGGCTTTAAAGCTGTAATCGTTCAATATATGTCTTATAAAAGAGATAACAAAATTAAGAGCAATTTTACCTCTATCACTATTAGCCTGGCCTCTCCGGAAACCATTCTGGAGCGTTCAAGCGGGGAGGTAGTAAAGCCGGAAACTATCAATTACCGTACGTATAAACCGGAACGCGATGGCTTGTTCTGCGAGCGTATTTTTGGTCCGGTAAAGGATTACGAATGTCATTGCGGTAAGTACAAAAGGATTCGTTATAAGGGAATCGTATGCGACCGCTGCGGTGTGGAAGTAACTGAGAAAAAAGTTCGCCGCGAACGTATGGGGCATATCAATTTGGTGGTGCCAGTGGCGCACATTTGGTATTTCCGTTCCCTGCCCAATAAAATAGGATATTTGTTGGGCCTGCCCACCAAAAAACTCGACATGATCATCTATTATGAGCGTTATGTCGTGATCCAATCTGGAATCAAGGAGGATGATGGTATCCGTTATATGGATTTTCTGACGGAGGAAGAGTATCTGGATATTTTGGATACCCTGCCTAAGGATAATCAATTCCTGGATGACAATGATCCACAGAAATTTATTGCAAAAATGGGTGCGGAAGCGCTCGAAGATTTGCTGAAACGACTGGATTTGGATCAGCTTTCTTATGACTTGAGACACCAGGCCGCGAATGAGACTTCTCAACAACGTAAAAACGAAGCGTTGAAACGCCTTCAGGTGGTTGAAGCCTTCCGCGGATCAAGGGATCGGATTGAAAACCGTCCGGAATGGATGGTTGTGAAAATTGTCCCTATTATTCCACCAGAATTGCGTCCGTTGGTTCCACTGGAAGGTGGCCGTTTCGCCACTTCCGACCTGAACGACCTGTATCGTCGGGTGATTATCCGTAACAACCGCTTGAAGCGATTGATGGAAATCAAGGCTCCCCAAGTAATCCTGCGTAACGAAAAACGTATGCTTCAGGAGGCAGTGGATTCACTGTTTGACAACTCACGTAAAGTGAATGCGGTCAAAACCGAAGGAAACCGCGCCCTGAAATCCCTGTCAGACATTCTGAAAGGAAAGCAAGGCCGTTTCCGTCAAAACCTTCTCGGAAAGCGTGTGGATTACTCTGCCCGTTCGGTGATTGTCGTTGGTCCGAACCTAAAATTACACGAATGTGGATTGCCAAAAGATATGGCAGCCGAATTATATAAACCGTTTATCATCCGTAAGATGATTGAGCGGGGCATCGTGAAAACGGTAAAGTCTGCTAAAAAGATTGTGGATCGTAAGGATCCGGTGGTTTGGGATATTTTGGAAAATGTGCTCAAAGGACACCCAGTTCTATTGAACCGGGCGCCTACGCTGCACCGTTTGGGTATTCAAGCGTTTCAGCCTACGCTGATTGAGGGAAAAGCGATCCAGCTTCACCCACTGGTTTGTACGGCATTTAATGCTGACTTTGACGGTGACCAAATGGCGGTACACTTGCCTCTGGGCAATGCGGCTATTCTCGAAGCGCAGATTCTGATGCTGGCTTCCCATAATATTCTGAACCCAGCCAACGGAACTCCGATTACGGTGCCTTCGCAGGACATGGTTTTGGGATTGTATTACATTACCAAAGGCCGTAAATCTGACAGTGAACAGGTAATGCGTGGAGAAGGGATGACCTTCTATTCTGCAGAAGAGGTGATCATTGCCCATAATGAGGGTAAGGTGGACCTGCATTCCTATATTAAGGTTAAAACCACTGTCCGCAACAAATCCGGAGAATTGGTAGAGGAATTGATCGAAACCACAGTGGGTCGGGTCCTGTTCAATCAGATCGTACCTGAAGAATCCGGTTTTATCAATGAGTTGCTGACCAAAAAATCCCTGCGGGATATTATTGGTGAAGTAGTGAAAACCACTGGTATGGCACGTGCTGCCAAGTTCCTGGATGAGATCAAGGATATGGGCTTCCAGATGGCCTTCAAGGGCGGTCTGTCCTTCAACTTGCAGGATTTGAATATTCCGGATGCCAAAGTTGAACTGATCGATCAGGCAACCAGGGAAGTTGAGGAAGTAATGAATAACTATAATATGGGATTCATTACCAATAATGAGCGCTATAATCAAATCATTGATATTTGGACCCGGATCAATAACCGTTTGACCGCCAATGTGATGGATATTTTGTCCAATGACAGGCAAGGTTTCAACCCGGTATATATGATGCTGGATTCAGGCGCGAGGGGTTCAAAAGAACAGATTCGTCAGCTTTGCGGAATGCGGGGACTGATGGCTAAGCCTCAGAAATCTGGTGCTTCCGGTGGAGAGATTATTGAGAACCCGATTCTTTCTAACTTTAAAGAAGGTCTATCGGTACTCGAGTACTTTATATCTACGCACGGTGCGCGTAAGGGTCTTGCGGATACAGCCTTGAAAACGGCGGATGCTGGTTATCTGACCCGTCGTTTGCATGATGTGGCACAGGATATGATTGTAGTAGATGAAGATTGTGGTGGACTTAGAGGGGTTTATACTACAGCTTTGAAGGATAATGAGGATGTCATTGAGCCACTTTATGACCGTATTCTGGGTAGGGTAGCTTTGCACGATGTTTATGATCCGGTAACCGAAGAGTTGCTGGTTTCTGCCAACCAGGATATAGACGAGGAAATTGGCCATAAAATTGAAGCTTCTTCTGTTGATGGATTGGAAATTCGCTCCGTACTGACTTGTGAAAGCCGGAGAGGGGTTTGTGCATCCTGCTATGGACGGAATCTGGCGACCGGTAAACGGGTACAACTGGGTGAGGCTGTGGGTGTAATTGCTGCGCAATCAATTGGAGAGCCTGGTACGCAGTTGACACTTCGTACATTCCACGTGGGTGGTACTGCTTCGAATATTGCAGCTGAATCTCAGATTTTTGCTAAATTCGATGGTATTATCGAGTTGGATAATATTCGTTCGGTTCCGCATGAAGGTGAGGATGGTCCGGATCAGGTCGTTATCGGCCGTTCAGGTGAATTCCGCATTGTTGATGAGGAAACCAAGAAAGTGGTCATGACCAACAACATTCCTTATGGAGCGTTCTTGTATGTAAATGCAGGGGACCGGATTGAAAAGGGTCAGCGTATTTGTTCATGGGATCCATATAATGCGGTGATTATTTCCGAATTCCCGGGAAAAATAGAGTTTGAATCAATTATTGAAGGTGTTACGTTCAGGGAGGAATCCGATGAACAGACTGGACACCGTGAGAAAGTGATTATAGATACCCGGGATAAGACTAAGAACCCAGCTGTCAAAGTAATGGACAAGAAGGGTGAGGTTGTCAGAACATATAACATTCCGGTAGGAGCTCACGTTTCTGTAAGTGATGGCCAACAGGTCAAGGAAGGACATATTATTGCCAAAATTCCTCGTTCAACTGGCAAGACCCGGGATATCACCGGTGGTTTGCCAAGGGTGACCGAATTGTTTGAGGCCCGTAATCCATCCAACCCTGCTGTTGTGACTGAAATTGATGGGGTAGTGACGCTGGGAGGAGTGAAACGCGGTAACCGTGAAATTTCAATCGAACCTCGTGATGGTAATGTGAAGAAGTATTTGGTACCACTTTCTAAGCATATCCTGGTACAGGATAATGACTTTGTGAAGGCAGGGATGCCATTGTCTGACGGATCGATTTCCCCAGCTGATATCTTGGCGATCAAAGGGCCTTCTGCAGTGCAGGAGTACTTGGTCAATGGTATCCAGGAGGTTTACCGACTGCAAGGGGTGAAAATCAACGACAAGCACTTTGAAACCATTGTCCACCAGATGATGCAGAAAGTGGTGATCGAAGATCCGGGTGACACCAGCTTCCTGGAAAAGGAAGCGGTCAATCGTTGGGACTTTATTGCGGAGAACGATAGCATTTTCGATAAGAAAGTTGTGGTAGATTCGGGAGATTCCAATGAATTGAAGGCTGGCCAGATTGTTTCTGCACGGACCCTTAGAGAGGAAAACTCCAGTCTGAAACGAAGAGATTTGAAATTGGTGGAAGTGCGGGATGCGATCCCGGCTACATCAAGTCCAGTATTGCAGGGTATTACCCGTGCATCCTTGGGTACCAAATCCTTTATTTCTGCAGCTTCCTTCCAGGAGACAACTAAAGTACTCAATGAGGCAGCAATCGCAGCCAAGAAGGATGACCTGTTGGGATTGAAAGAGAATGTGATTGTTGGACACTTGATTCCATCTGGAACAGGGTTGCGCCATTACGAAAACATTATTGTTGGTTCTCAGGAGGAATACGATCAATTGATGGCTTCCAAAGAGGAAGAAGATTAATCTGCTGTATAGCGGTTTTTCATACTAATATTAAAGGTCCGGCAAACGACATTGCCGGACCTTTTTTTGATCCGGTAGCGATGTGCCGCGTGGGATTTGGACACTGTGTCTTGCGATTGCACAAAATTTTGTGTATCTGTCGTTTTGCCGAACACTATTTCCGAGAAATGAATTCATTTCTCGGAAATAGTGTTTTAGCGAAAACAAATTTCCCCAAATTTGCATGAATTTGAGGAATACTAACTTCCGGGAAATGAATGTATAACCCGGAAGTAGTATTTTCAGGGAAGCCACAGTCGCGTTTTTTTGTTCTCTGCTATTTTTATGGCTTTGTGCAATTGCACTTCTGCCCTGGTTTCGTCTTTTTCGTTCAGATAGATTATTCCCTGGAGGGAGATAGGCGTACTTTCAAAAGCAATTTTGGTGGTACCCTCCATTGTAACCTCCACCATGGGAGGGATGCCGTTCTTGGTCGAGACTTTGTACATCAATTGGTCAATCGTCTCCCATATTTTGTTCATCAATGGCTTGTGATCCTCCAGGTGCTCTACTTTCGTCTGGGATCGCACCCCAAAAGCCGGACTCAGGAAAAGGGATAATAAAAGGAATGTGTAGATATTTCTGATTTTCATAATGCTATTTGAATATTAGGACACCAAAAGCTTTGCATTTCAAAGGTAGTAAAAAATATTTAATGCAACATTGTTGCTTTTATTATTTTCGTTGCCTAATTTTGTCCTGTAAAGTGAAAGTATATGATACCTGTTGATTTTGAAGACTGGAAGGATTGCATAGAACGGAAATGTAAAGTTCCGCTGACGTCCCAGTTTGCCCTTGAAAGATTGTTAGTTTATAGGGACCGTACACATTCCGAGACAAAGGAATTTATACGGCTTTATGGGGAGGCGCACTGCGATCGTATCGTTGCCTGGTTCAGTCGTATTGCATAGGAAAATCGTTTCGATTACTTGTTGATCGAAAGTACAGGAATTTCCGAACCTATCCCGGTTGCCCAGACGTTTAGTTATGTGGATGAGACCAACGGTATCGACCTGACGGCTTTCAGTTACATCGATACCATGGTTACCATCGTGGATTGCTATAATTTCTTTAGGGATTTCGGATCGGATGAAACCCTGCTTGACAGGGAATTGATCGCTGATGAATACGATGGAAGAACCATTGTCAATCTATTGACAGATCAGATTGAGT
>DATGNG010000294.1:0-3085 GCA_035306865.1 Sphingobacteriaceae bacterium | reverse complement strand
ATCTCTATGATGGCGATGGTAACTTGAAAAATCAGATTACCTCCGGAGAGTTTTACAGTTCGCAAATTACCGGATTGGATGAAAAATCACGTACTCTCTATTTCGTAGCAAATGGACGTGAAGATGGAGAAGATCCGTATTTTAAGCATCATTATAGTATCAGTTTGAGTGGATCGGGCATGAAACTGCTCAATCCGGGTGATTTTGACCATCAAGTATCCATGAGTGAAAGCAACCGCTTTTTTGTAAATAACTTCTCGCGGGTCAATACCACTCCTGAGAGTGTGTTATACAATAGTGCTGGCCAGAAAGTCATGGATCTGGAGAAGGCCGATCTTTCTCTATTGTTTGCAGCAGGTTACAAATTCCCTGAGCCCTTTAAGGTAAAGGCAGATGACGGCATTACCGACCTTTACGGCGTAATGTACAAACCTTTTGACTTCGATTCGACCAAAGTTTATCCAATGATACAATATGTGTATCCAGGTCCTCAAACTGAAGCTGTTAATAAATCATTCGGTCGCAGTATGGACCGTGTTGACAGATTGGCTCAGTTTGGCTTTGTCGTGGTTACTGTAGGGAACCGTGGTGGACATCCGGAGCGCTCAAAATGGTACCACAATTATGGTTATGGTAATCTAAGGGATTATGGTCTTGCTGATAAAAAAGCTGCTGCAGAGCAGTTAGCTGACCGCCACTCATACATAGATATTAATAGGGTAGGAATTACCGGACACTCCGGTGGTGGCTTTATGTCCACTGCGGCAATGCTGGTTTATCCAGACTTTTTCAAAGTAGCAGTTTCCGGTGCAGGAAACCACGAAAATAATATCTACAATCGTTGGTGGAGTGAGCGTCACCATGGTGTGAAAGAAGTGGTTAATGCCAAAGGAGACACCACATTCTCCTATGCCATCAATCGCAATACTGAATTGGCCAAAAATCTTAAAGGCCGTTTACTCTTGGTGACCGGTGATATTGATAATAACGTTCACCCAGCTAATACCATTCGCATGGCAGAGGCCTTGATCAAAGCAAATAAGCGCTTTGATTTCATGCTGTTGCCTGGTCAGCGTCATGGATTTGGCAATATGACAGAATACTTCTTCTGGATGATGGGTGGTTATTTCTCAAAACATTTGCTGGGAGATCACAAAGATGATGTTGATATTATGGAAATCAATCGTGAAATACCGCAACGAAGATAATGCCTAATGAACATTTAAATACAATCCTTTCCGCCACCCTTTCCAAAAAGAGGGTGGCGGATTTGGTTTTAATGGAAAAATCCAGGCTCCTCGACATTCATGAGCTGTATGCTTATAGTTTCCATCCCCGGCAAACCATAGCATTTCGTGCATCCTGGATTTTGGAGACTATTGCCCTCGACGATCCTGCACAATTTCTGCCTGTGGCAGGTAAATTCCTTTCAGATTTCCCAAAACAGAAAAACCTTAGCTGCCAGCGGCACTTCACCAAAATTCTGATGTGCTTTCAGGAAAAAACTGCTCCTCCCTTATTACAAGAGGCCCTTGCACGAGCTGACCGGGAAGCTTTGGTGAGTACAACCTTTGATTGGCTGATGGATCCCGATACCCCCCTGGCAGTATTGGCAAATTGCATGGATATTCTATATGATTTCAGCGAAGAATTTGACTGGGTAGAAGAAGCGCTGACCTACCAGCTGACACAACTGATGGATAGAGGTTCGCCGGCTCTAAATAGCCGGGGAAAGCGGGTTTTTCAAAAAATAAATAGAAAGTCATCGAGACGGACCTCAAAATAAAGTCAAAACAAAGTATTTTCCCCTGCAGCTCCCGGTTGGGTTCTACCCAAATGCTTATAAGCAATTTCAGTACATTCCCGTCCCCTTGAGGTCCTCATAATATATCCTTCCTGGATCAAAAACGGTTCATAAACCTCCTCGATAGTACCATCATCCTCTCCTACTGCGGTAGCAATGGTTTTTAGGCCCACAGGGCCTCCTTTGAACTTGTCAATGATGGTAGAGAGAATACGGTTGTCCATCTCATCCAGGCCGTGTTCATCGACATTCAGGGCATGGAGGGCGTACTTGGCAATTTCTGTATCTATATTTCCATCTCCTTTTATCTGGGCAAAATCCCGGGTCCTGCGCAGCAATGCATTCGCAATCCTGGGGGTCCCCCTACTCCGTCGTGCTATCTCAAAGGCTGCTTCATCTGTGATAGGCGTTTTTAAGATGCCTGCTGAACGCAATACAATGGTCGTCAACAGTTTTGCATCATAATATTGCAAGCGTGAGTTGATACCAAAACGGGCCCTGAGGGGAGCGGTCAACAAGCCGGAACGGGTAGTGGCTCCAATAAGTGTAAAGGGATTGAGGGTAATCTGAACCGAACGGGCATTGGGACCGGTTTCCAGCATGATATCAATGCGGAAATCTTCCATTGCCGAATACAAATACTCTTCAACCAATGGGCTCAATCTATGGATTTCATCAATAAAGAGAATGTCGCCTTCTTCAAGGTTGGTCAACAATCCCGCCAGATCACCGGGTTTGTCCAGTACCGGGCCGGAAGTTATTTTGATTCCCACACCCATCTCGTTGGCGATAATATTGGAGAGGGTGGTTTTGCCAAGGCCAGGAGGCCCGTGCAACAATACATGATCCAGCGCCTCATTTCTCTGTTTGGCAGCCTGCACGAAAATTCGCAGGTTTTCAATGACTTTCTCCTGACCGGTAAAATCTTCAAAAACCTGGGGACGCAAAACCTTTTCGATTTCACGTTCCGCAGAACTAAGCCTTTCTGCGTTCGGATCCAAATTTTCGTTCATAACCAACCTTCTTTCAATTGTATTTACGGAACCAGGAATTTATTTTCAACTGGATCACTCCCAAAAAAGCCTCTCTGAATATTTTTGTGCTCATCTTGGAAGTACCTGCTGTGCGATCGGTAAATATTATCGGCACTTCAACAACCGAGAAGCCATGCAAAATAGCTGTAAATTTCATTTCGATCTGAAAGGCATAACCTACAAAGCGAATCTTGTCCAGTCGGATTTTTTCCAGCACCTTCCGCTTATAACAAACAAACCCTGCTGT
>DATGNG010000293.1:0-5893 GCA_035306865.1 Sphingobacteriaceae bacterium | reverse complement strand
TAGCTAAAGCCAAATATAAAGAAATTTGCTGATCCGGACACATCGTCGGGGCTGATTGTGTTTTTGGGTCTGGTGAATAATCCGAATTTATAAAACTTCAATAAATACCCTGATTTATAAATTATCATTAAAAAACCTTATTTGTTATTATAATAATTATGATTTCCTGAATAATTTCACAAAATCATTAAAAATAGCAATAAAAATTGTGAATATTGAATATTAATTTGTTTCTTTGTGCCAATTCATTAAAAGAACAAATTTTATGTGTGGAATTATTGGAGTTTTCGAGTTGGCTGGACGCAGTGAAGTCCTTCGGCCCAGAGTTTTGGAGATGTCGAGAAAGGTGAGACACCGTGGACCGGACTGGTCAGGCATTTATAGTACTGAAAATGTGATTTTGGCCCATGAAAGGCTGGCGATTGTTGATCCCAAGTCCGGTCAGCAACCATTACTGGATAAAGAAAAAACCATTGTTTTATCTATCAATGGTGAGATATATAACCATAGAGTATTGCGCAAAGAGACTCCAGAGTTTGAATTCCAGACTGAACTGGACAGTGAAATCGTGCTTGCCCTGTATAAGAAAGAGGGGCCTGGTTTTCTGGACAAATTAAATGGAATCTTTGCATTTGCATTATACGACCTGGAGAAGGATTGCTTTCTGATTGCGAGGGATCATATGGGTATTATACCTCTATATATAGGTTGGGATAGGGAAGGAGCTTTGTATGTGGCCTCCGAATTGAAAGCATTGGAAGGCCAATGCGAGCGGATCGAAGTATTTCCTCCGGGCCACTTTATTTTTAGTGCCGGGGGATTGCATTTTCAAAAATGGTACCAGCGGGATTGGGAAGATTTTGAGGCGGTGAAAGATCAGAAAACCTCGATTGATGAGTTAAGGAAAGGTCTGGAAGATGCGGTGCATAGACAATTGATGTCTGATGTGCCTTATGGGGTGTTGTTATCCGGTGGTTTGGATTCTTCAGTGATTGCAGCAGTCACCAAGCGGTTCGCATCCAGAAGAATTGAATCAGATGACCAGGATCAGGCCTGGTACCCCCAATTACATTCCTTTGCAGTGGGACTCAAGGGTTCGCCGGATCTGGCTGCTGCCCGCAGGGCGGCAGACCACATTGGTACTGTACATCATGAGGTTAATTTTACTATTCAGGAAGGACTGGATGCGATCCGGGATGTGATTTATCACCTGGAAACTTATGATGTGACGACGATCAGGGCCTCCACTCCCATGTATTTGTTGGCCAGGGTCATCAAATCTATGGGGATCAAAATGGTGCTTTCGGGGGAAGGGTCGGATGAGTTGTTTGGGGGGTATTTGTATTTTCATAAAGCACCGAATGCCCGCGAGTTTCATGAAGAAACGGTGCGAAAGGTTGGGAAGTTGCATTTATATGATTGTCTGCGGGCCAATAAGTCCCTGGCTGCCTGGGGAGTGGAGGGCCGGGTGCCCTTTTTGGACAAGGAGTTTATGGATGTTGCGATGAGAATCAATCCGGCGGACAAAATGATCGGGGAGGGCAAGATGGAAAAATGGATTGTAAGAAAGGCATTTGAGGATTATTTGCCTGAAAGTATTGCTTGGAGACAAAAGGAGCAATTCTCCGATGGGGTCGGCTATAGTTGGATTGATACGCTTAAAGTACAGGCCGCAGAAAAAGTTTCAGACGAGGAGTTTGCAACAGCGATCCACCGCTTCCCAATTAATCCACCACAGAATAAGGAGGAATTTTTGTACCGTAGTATATTTGAAGAGCATTTTCCATCTGAAACGGCAGCACAAACGGTACTTTCTGTCAAATCAGTAGCTTGCAGTACGCCGGAAGCCCTGGCTTGGGATGTGGCTTTTCAAAATCTCAACGATCCATCCGGACGGGCAGTCACTTCGGTGCATCAGGAAGCGTATTGAGCGTGGTTTGTGGATTAGGATTTCTTTTTGTTTGTATTTCACGGTTTCACTACTTCCCCATATTAATACGAATATGGGGAAGTAGTGAAACCGTGAAATGGTATTATGAGAAAGTAGAGATAAGGTGCTATTGGGAAAGAAGGCGGAGGAATGTTGCAATTTTTGTTTTCAGTTCCCGTCTATCCACGATAAAGTCAAGGAATCCGTGCTCCAGCAGAAATTCTGAAGTCTGGAATCCTTTGGGCAGATCTTTTTTGATGGTTTCCTTGATCACCCTCGGCCCGGCAAATCCGATCAAAGCACCCGGTTCTGCAATATTGATATCTCCAAGCATAGCGTATGAGGCAGTCACACCACCAGTAGTGGGGTCAGTCAACAAGCAGATATAAGGTATTTTTGCCTGACCGAGCAGAGCCAATTTTGCTGAAGTTTTGGCCATTTGCATAAGGGAGAATGCCGCTTCCATCATGCGTGCCCCGCCTGATTTGGAAATCAGCATAAATGGAGTTTTTTTCTCAATGCAATAATCGATGGAACGGGCAATTTTTTCACCAACAACCGAACCCATGGATCCTCCTATAAAGGTAAAATCCATGCAAGCGATCACCAATTCCTCACCACCAACTTTACCATGTGCACAGCGAATCGCGTCGTGAAGCCCGGTTTTCTCATAACTCTCTTCCAGACGTTCGGTATATTTTTTAGTGTCCTGAAATCCCAGGGGATCTGCAGAGCGAAGATTGCCGAAAAGCTCAGTAAATTGATTGTCGTCAAAAAGGATGGAAAAATAAGCAGCGGAACCTACGCGCAAATGATACCCACAATAGTGACATACAAATTTATTCTCGATCTGCTCAATATTGAGCAGGGGCTTTTTGCAAGAAGGACATTTGTTCCATAATCCATCTGGAGCTTCTTTCTTGTTTTCTGTGGCAGTGTTAATGCCGGCTTTATCTCTTTTGAACCAACTCATGGAATTTTCTTGATCTATTAGAGTGCAAATAAACAAAAAAAAACAATAAAAAGGGATTTATCCTCCAAAAGCCTAAATCAGGCCTAAGGAATTACAGGTCGGTCAAGGTTCAAATCAAAATAAAAATCCGCATAAATAGATTATTCTTCCCAAATTTTTGATGAAAAAACTCACAATTTCCAGTTTTGTTGAAAAAAAATTATAAAATATTCCATTCTTCCATCTATATTTGTAATCAAATCATCAAAACATGTCAAAATTTAGGTTCAAAGCCGTTGATTCTGCTATTTCAAGAGTAAATAGCGTTCAAAATTCCAAAGAATTTGTAAAATATTCCTCTATTTTTCAGAAAAACGTCTTTACGTTAACCAAAATGAAGGATTATCTTTCAAAAAATGCATATGAAAGTCTGCTTTTGAGTATTGATCAAGGGACGCCGATTGACCATGATCTTGCCGAGCATGTATCACAAGCCATGAAAAGCTGGGCTATGAGCAATGGAGTTTCACATTATACCCATTGGTTTCAACCCCTGACTGGTGCTACTGCTGAAAAACATGATGCATTCTTTGATCCGGGATCAGATGGAGTGGCGCTCGAAAAATTTACCGCTGACGCCCTGGTTCAGCAGGAGCCTGACGCTTCCAGCTTTCCCAATGGGGGTATCCGGAACACCTTTGAAGCCCGGGGTTATACCGGATGGGACCCTACCTCTCCGGCATTTATCTATGAAACCGGTGGTAGCAAGACTTTGTGTATTCCTACAGTATTTATTGCCTATACCGGTGAAGCCCTTGACTACAAAGCACCTTTGCTCAAGGCATTGAACGTGTTGGATAAAGCAGCGGTGGAGGTAGCCCAATATTTTGACAAGTCTGTAACCAAGGTCAATGCTTCTTTGGGAATAGAACAGGAGTATTTTTTGGTGGATCTGAGTTTGTTCAATGCCCGTCCGGATCTGCTTTTGACAGGCCGCACGCTTTTTGGCCATATGTCGGCAAAGGGGCAGCAATTGGAGGATCACTATTTCGGATCCATTCCTGAGCGGGTCCTGGCGTTTATGGTGGAATTGGAGGAGGAAGCGATAAAATTGGGAATCCCCTTGAAAACCAGACATAATGAGGTGGCACCTTCACAGTTTGAGTGCGCCCCTATGTATGAAGAAATAAATCTTGCAATCGACCATAATCAATTGCTGCTCAACCTGATGGATAAAGTTGCGCTTCGACATCATTTCAAAGCCCTTATTCACGAAAAGCCTTATGCAGAGATTAATGGTTCGGGAAAACACAACAACTGGTCATTGGTGACCAATACCGGGATCAACCTGCTGTCACCCGGTAAAACCCCCAAGACCAACCTGATGTTTCTGACCTTTTTTGTCAATACCATCAAGGCAGTGCACGAATACGCAGATTTGTTGAGAGCATCTATAGCGAGTGCATCCAATGACCATCGACTTGGTGCGAACGAGGCACCCCCCGCCATTATTTCTATCTTTTTGGGTAGTCAACTCAATGGAGTACTCGATGAGGTGGAAACAGCCAGAGTCGCAAAAAAAGTGAAGGCGGAGGCACTTCTCTGGCATGGAATCCCGAAGATTCCCGAACTCCATTTGGACAATACAGACCGCAACCGGACTTCTCCATTTGCATTTACCGGCAATAAATTTGAATTCCGCGCAGTCGGTTCCTCACAAAACAGTGCGAGTGCGATGATAGTACTGAATACGATTGTCGCCAAACAATTGATGGACTTCAAGGAAGAGGTGGAGAGGCAGATCAAAAAGGGTACAAAAAAGGATCTGGCCCTGCTCAATGTAGTTCGCAAGTACATCAAAGAATCAAAGGCCATTCGTTTCGAAGGAAACGGTTACAGTCCTGAATGGGAAAAGGAAGCCGCAGCGCGCGGGCTCTCCAATGTCAAGACCACACCGAAAGCACTGGATGTTTATGTTAATGAAAAATCCTTGAGGCTTTTTGAGGAGCTGGGGATTTATTCCCATCGTGAAAGTGAAGCCAGGCATGAGATTTTACTGGAAAATTATTACAAAAAAATCCAAATTGAAGCCAGGGTTATTGGAGAAATGGTCAATAGTATGCTGGCTCCGGCAGGCATTGGCTATCAGAATTCGCTAATAGAAAATGTAAAGGGCCTCAAAGAATTGGGCTTGCCCCAAGAAGCGTATAGCTCACAGATGAACCTGATCGAACGGATTTCCCATCACGTCAATTCAATTCTTCTCGATACCGAGGCCATGCGCCAGGAACGGAAAAAGGCCAATGCCATGCCTCTTGTGAAGGATAGGGCCGTTGCATACGATGAAAAGGTCAAACCTTACTTTGATCAGATCCGATACCATTTGAATAAACTGGAGCAAATCGTAGATGATGGAAAGTGGCCGTTGCCGAAATTAAGGGAATTGCTTTTTGTAAAGTAGGGTAGGAGCTGGATTTCAGAAAAATACTTGTAAAATTGTAAAATTATTCGTATCTTGTATAGAAGGGCTAATTTTTATGTTTACAGGTATTATAGAGACTTTAGGCGAGGTAATAGGACGGGAATCCGATGGTGGTAATGTCACCTTTACTATCCAATCCAATATTTCTAAGGAACTGAAGATCGATCAAAGTATTTCCCACAATGGGGTTTGTTTGACAGTGGTTGGGGTGGAAGCTGATTTGCACCAGGTGACGGCTATTGCGGAAACGCTGGCAAAGAGCAATCTCGGCTCCCTGCAAAGTGGTGACAAGGTCAATCTGGAACGCTGTACGGTGCTGGGTGGACGCCTGGACGGGCATATTGTTCAGGGACATGTGGATCAGGTAGGAACCTGTGTTGAAAAATACGAGAATAATGGGAGCTGGATTTTGACCTTCTCCTATGATCCTGCCCTCGGAAATGTCACCGTGGAAAAGGGTTCTATTACTGTCAATGGTATTAGCCTTACTGTGGTCAATTCCCTTCCGGACCGTTTCTCTGTAGCCATC
>DATGNG010000292.1:0-4348 GCA_035306865.1 Sphingobacteriaceae bacterium | reverse complement strand
GCGGGTCCATTTTGTGCATTTAAGAAATGTGAAAAAAGATGCGCTAGGCAATTTTCACGAATCCGATCACCTGGAGGGTGATGTGGATATGTATCAGGTCATGAAGGTGCTGGTGAAGATTAACCAGCAACGGGATCAGCCAATTCCTTTCCGCCCAGACCACGGGCACCTCATGTTGGATGATCTATCAAAAGTGACCAATCCCGGCTATTCGGCTATAGGGAGATTAAAAGGGCTTGCTGAACTCCGGGGTTTGGAAAAAGGCATCCAATGGAGTTCATGATTTAAGAAAGACAAAATACACTAGCGACCGAACATGGTCTAGATTGAAATTACTGCCGCTAACAGCTAATAAGCAATAACCAAAAACAATTAACCCTGATATCTATGGAAAAATTTACTTATCTAAAATTGGGAATGTTATTGTTCCTGATGGTTTTGGGTTCCAGTCTTCTGGCCCAAACGGTGCAGGTGACCGGAAAGGTCACCGACGAGTCCGGCGAACCCATCCCGGGTGCTACGGTTCTTGTAAAAGGTACTACTACGGGTATGGCAACAGATATGGATGGCCAATATTCGGTTTCAGCCTCCCCAGATGCCGTGTTGGTTTTTTCCTTCATAGGATTTCAGTCTCAGGAAATTACTATTGGGAACCGTTCCACCATTGATGTCACCCTGGGATCTGATTTTGGATCTTTGGAAGAAGTGGTGGTAATTGGTTACGGAACGGTCAGAAAAAGAGATTTAACCGGTGCGGTATCCTCGGTAAATGCGGATAAATATCTGAACGAAACCCCCAATTCGGTACAGGACATCCTCCGGGCAAACGCCCCTGGATTAATCGTAGGCATGGATGCAACCGCCAAAGGAGGGGGATCGCTTGAAGTGCGTGGGCGCACCTCCTTAAACGCAAACAGAAATCCCCTTTTGGTAGTGGATGGTGCCATTTATTATGGGCAACTGGCTGATATCAATCCTAACGATATAGAAAATCTAGAAGTATTGAAGGATGCCAGTTCCGCGGCGGTATTCGGGGCCAAATCAGCTAATGGGGTGATCCTTATTACGACAAAAAGGGGTAAAGAAGGGCGTTCGGTCATCAACATTAATTCTAATGTAGGCCTGGCGACGATGGCAACTTTCCCTGATGTATATGGTCCTGATGAATTTATCAGCTGGAGAGAGGATGTGATGAAATCGATCAACGCTGGCGGCTATGAACCCCATAGGTTTTCCGACCCCAGGAATTTGCCAAGCAATATCTCGATGAATGAGTGGATGGCATATGACGGTTCTCAAGGAGACCCGGTGTCCGTTTGGCTCCAACGCCTTAATATGCAGCCCGCTGAGATCCAAAACTATCAGGCAGGCCGTTCTGTCAATTGGTACGACAGGATTTTTCAGACGGGCTTTAGGCAGGATCATACCGTAAGTCTCTCTGGAAGGAAAGACGATCTGCAATATTATTGGTCACTGGGTTATTTGGATAACAAAGGGGTGGTTATAGGGGACGAATTCAAAACATTTAGATCGCGTATTAACTTGGAAGGTAAAATCAACAACTTCCTTACGGTTGGGATCAATGCCCAACTGGCCAACAGAGATGAAAGCCAAGTGCCGGTAGATTGGACACTAGTTCGCACGCTTTCTCCGTGGGGGTCAGAATATAATGAAGATGGAACCCTTAAATGGAGGCCAAATGATGAGGCTAGTGGAGGAAACCATCCTTCCTATGCCCGAAGCCATATAGATCGTCTACGTAGGGAACTGACCCTCAACTCAACACTATATGCTTCCATTGACCTTCCTTTCGGATTCAACTTCCGGACCAACTTTACGCCAAGGATTGCCTATTACGAGCGGTTCAATCATGAATCATCCGCCCATGCCGACTGGGGTGCAACAGGCGGCAATGCTTCAAGACGGAATCAGAAAATCTATGAGTGGCAGGTGGATAATATCCTGTCCTGGCAAAAACTTTTTGCAGAAAAGCATGATTTCAACGTCACCTTACTGGCTAATGCTGAGAAATTCCAACAATGGGACGGCGAAGTGTCGAACAATGGTTTTGAGCCGCATGACGGCTTAGGATACCACAATATGAGTGCTGGTATCAATCCGATCATCAATCCTGACCGACATGATGCGTATAGCACTGGAGATGCTCTTATGGGTAGGTTGATTTATTCATTTGAAGGGAAATACTCCACCACGCTTTCGGTACGTCGGGACGGATATTCTGCCTTTGGGCAAAGCAATCCGAGGGCAACATTTTATTCGGCAGCTCTAGGGTGGGTATTTTCGGATGAGAATTTTGTGAACTTGGATTGGCTTGACGTAGGCAAGCTTAGGTTTTCTTGGGGAAGTAACGGCAACAAAGACATCGGAAGGTACGATGCAATGGCGAACCTTTCGACAGGGAAATATTTTTATCAGCGCCCTAGCGGAGAGCTTTATTTCGTAAGCCAGCTTTGGGTGGATAGGATGCAAAACAGTCTCCTTCAGTGGGAAAGAACCGAATCCTACAATTTGGGACTTGATTTCTCCATCTTGAAAAGCCGATTGGAAGGTTCCATGGAATTTTATCAAACGTCTACCACCGATCTTTTGGTCAGGCGTTCGCTTCCTTCTGTCACGGGATTCGATTTTGTGACGGATAACCTGGGTGAAATCCAGAACAAGGGTTTCGAGATTACCCTTAATTCGGCCAATTTGACTACACCTAATCTGTCCTGGTCAAGTACCGCCAACTTCCAGTTGAACCGCAACAAAATTGTTCACTTATACGGAGATTTGGATGACACAGGGGCTGAGCGCGACGATATCCAAAATCAATGGTTTATAGGGGAGGCAATCGACAGGGTGTGGCACTACAAGACGCAGGGCATCTGGCAACAAAATGAGGCCGAAGCTGCAGCCGACTATGGGGTCCGTCCAGGTGACTACAAAATTGAGGATGTCAATGGAGATGGTTTATTTACCAATGCGGACAGACAATTTTTGGGTTACAGTGAGCCACGTTACCGGTGGAGTTTGAGAAACGACTTTACGATTAGGAAAAACTTCGACATCTCATTTATGATGTATTCCTATTGGGGACATATAGACGCCTTTAACCAAATGAAAAACAGGGATGGATTTTTGGACAGGACGAGCTCCTACAAAACGCCATATTGGACGGAAGAGAACCCGAACAACGAGTGGGCAAGGCTAAATTCCAATGAAGGCGGAGCAAGCGGTTATAACGTATATCGTAAACGCTCCTTTATCCGGCTTGAAAACATCTCTATGGGCTACACCCTTCCGCAGGCTTTGGTTGAAAAGGCGAAAATATCTAATCTGAGGGTTTATTTCAATATCAGAAACGTCGCTTACTTCGCTCCGGAGTGGGATTTTTGGGATCCAGAAAAGTCTATTTCTCCACATGAATGGGATAATGCAGACGCAAATCCTGTGTCTGGACCTATTCCCCGAACTTGGACCGTAGGTATTGATCTGACTTTGTAAACGTTAAATTTGAAAGACATGAAAACCGACAATACATTAAAAAAAATCAGTTTGCTTTTTGGCGCCGTAGTCCTACTGTCGGGTTGCGGTGAGGAATGGTTGGATCCCAAGCCCTTGTCCATCTACACCCCGGAGAATTCTTACAACCAAGCGAGCGGGCTGTGGAGTGCCATGGTGGCCTGTGAACGGAATATGAGGCATGAATATACCGGCGATTCGCCTCCGATCCTGACAGAGCATATATTTTCCGAAGTGGCAGTGGAAGGGACAACCGACAAGTCGGGTCCCGCACAGGATTTAAACCTACTTATCACTCCAGATGCCCAGCTCAATCATGTTGATTACAATAGAATCGGATGGTATTGGCTTGAGGGATATCGGGCACTTAAATACGCCAACACCGTGATCACCCGGATTGACGAGCCACAGGATTACCAGTCGGAGGAAGAAAAAAACCACCTATTGGGGACGGCCTATTTCCACCGCGCTCTACGTTACTACCGCCTGACACAACAATTCGGAGATGTACCTTTGGTGTTGGAGGAAATTAGGGAGCCGAAACTGGATTTCTATTCGACCGACCGCGAAGTCATCTTACGTAAAATGAAGGAAGACCTTGAGTGGGCGGAGCAATGGGTGCCGGACGTGATGGATAGGGGTAGGGTTGCCAAGGGCGCCATTCAGCATCTTCTTACCAAAATCAATTTGGCTCTCGGGGAGTTCGATGATGCCATTGCTTCTGCAAGCAGATTGATCGATGGCGGGCAATATTCCCTCATGACGGAAAGGTTCGGCTCTGTGGCGAATGATGCAACAAAAAACGTGATTTGGGATCTACATC
>DATGNG010000291.1:0-5616 GCA_035306865.1 Sphingobacteriaceae bacterium | reverse complement strand
GTTAGATGAGAGAGGGGTGCCCGAAGCCATGATGCGGGACGGAACTCCCAAAGGGTACGCTTTCATCACTATTCGAGACAATAAATATGAAATTGATTATAAAGTTTCTGGTGAACCTATAGATTATCAAATGAGAATATTTGCCCCAAAGGTGATCCGTAAAGGACGAGGATCCTATAATTTTTATGCGAATTTCTTTATGGGAAGTAAACGAGATGAAGTGAGTTTTCGGGTTAACGGAGAGGAATGGATGCCTATGGAATTCACACCTGTGCAAGACCCAACTTACGTGACCAATCTCTATAAATGGGATTTGAGTGAAAACTTACTAATGGGCAAGCGCTCTTTCTATCGCGCTGTGAATAGTACACACTTGTGGAACGTACGTTTTCCAAGAGATCTGGATGTGGGTGAACATCAGTTGGAAGTGCGAGCAAAAGATATGTTTGGCCGGTATCATACCACTTCCACCAAGTTTCGGGTGGAAGAGGCCCAACCTGAGCCCATACTTCAAAAATATAAAACCAGTGTAAATTGAGCTGCCTATTTGATCGAATTTAATGAGAATTTTAGTCGCACCCAATGCATTTAAGGGAAGCTTGACTGCAGATGAAGCTGCCAAGGCAATCGTATCCGGTTTTGAAGGGAGCAGTCTTCAAGCTACATACATTTTATTTCCAGTAGGTGATGGCGGTACAGGTACCGGTGGATTGCTTGCAAATCATTTTTCGGCCAAACAGATATCGATTGAAGTTTTTGATCCATTGAAGCGACTGATTAAAGCAAGTTACGGTGTTATTGATGAAGGAAAAACAGCTATTATAGATGTTTCCAGTGCATCAGGGATTCATTTATTGCAACATGCAGACTTGGATCCATTTTCTACTACTTCTTTTGGTGTAGGTCAACTCATCTTTGATGCCCTCAATCAAAATATCAGAAAATTTATCATTGGAGTTGGAGGCACTTCAACCGTTGACGGTGGAGCAGGCATCTTACAGGCTCTGGGTGCCCAGTTTTACGATGTTTCAGGGAGAAGGCTTGAAAATATACCTCAAGAGTTGCATGCTGTAGATCATGTCGATCTGTCAAATCTGGATGAAAGGATACTGGAAAGTGAAGTGATTTTATTGTGTGATGTGGAGAATCCACTTTTTGGACATGAAGGAGGCATCCGCATGTTTAGCGGACAAAAAGGAGCCTCTATTGAGCAAATAGATGTCTTGGAGAGAAATCTGGCTAATTTTTCTGAACTTCTATGTCCAGGTAGTAGAGGCAGCTTATCACACATGAAATACTCTGGTGCAGCGGGTGGAATCAGCGGTGGATTATATCTTTCTTTGCAAGCTAAATTGGTCAGTGGAATTGACTATTTCCTTGAGGTAACTGAATGTATGCAGGTTTTGCAGCAAGTTGACGCTGTTGTAACTGGCGAGGGCAGTATAGATAAACAAACTTTGAGGGGCAAGGCTCCATATGGAGTAGCTAAACTTGCAAAATCTATGGGTTTGCCCGTAATTGCTTTGACTGGTATTCGACCAGTAGAAATATCACAGGAATTGAATAAGTATTTTGATGCAATTTTTGCTATAGGGTCTGGACCAGGTGCCTTGGAAATAGCTATGAGTCAAACGGCTGTAAATCTTTACGGGACCGCTAAGCAAATGGGTAATTTATTAAGTTCGAAAAATAATACCAATGTTTAGTGAATAAAGATTTAAGCGTTTAGCTTATTCCTAATATATTTGTTTCTATACGTTTCATTATCATCTGCTGAAACGACCAATTGACATAAATTATGAGAAAAAGTAGGGTATTAAGCAAATTGCGCTCAAGGGAAATAGTAAGTTGTTTTAAGGTAAATATCAAGGACGCACAGGTGGGGGAGATTGTCGCACAAAGTGGGTTTGATTGTGTTTGGGTAGATTTAGAACATATAGGACAAGATTGGTCCACCATTGCTGCTCAGGTCTGGGCTACTAAAGCACACAATGTAGATTTGATGGTGCGCATTCCACGGGGTTCTTATAGTGATTATATCAAGCCACTTGAGTTGGATGCAACTGGCATTCTGGTGCCGCATATCATGAATTTGGAAGATGCTAAAAAAGTAATCCATATGACTCGATTTCATCCCATTGGAAGAAGACCAATTGATGGCGGAAATGCGGATGGGGCCTATACTGCCCTTGGTTTTAATGAATATTTGGAATCAGCAAATCGAGAACGTTTTATTGCTTTGCAAATAGAAGATCCTGAGCCTTTGGACGATTTGGAGGAAATAGCTCAGTTGGAGGGTTTCGATATGTTATTTTTTGGGCCTGGCGATTTTAGTCAAGGGATTGGTGCTCCAGGACAGTGGGATCATCCCCTGCTTGTTGAAACACGAAAACGTGTAGCCGAGGTAGCAAATAAATATGGAAAATATGCTGCAACCGTGGGTTCTACTGATAATTTGCAAGATTTGCTGGATATGGGTTATCACTTTGTCAGTGTAGGAGCGGATGTGGTTGGCATAAAAAACTATTGTCATCAGATCATTGGCGCATTTGGTAAAGACAATACTGGTGGAAAATCATATTTGGAGCAATAATCAGCTTTATGTATTGCTTTAGTTAGAATGAGAAGCTTGGCGCAAGAAATGAAAAATTTGAAAATATTGGCTGGTCCCTTGAGTTTGGTGGGTTGGGGTGCAAGCGAAGGATTGCCGAGTGCTATAATCGAACAGCATCCAGAACGGATTTTGTTGGTTACAGACCCTGTGTTAATCCAATTGACAGAATTTCAATTATTGCTCAAGCAATTACAAAATACTGGTGTTTTCTTTGATTTATATTCAGATATTATGCCTGAACCGACCCTTGAGGCGGGTCAAAAGTTGGTGGATTTCGCTCGGAAGGGGCGATACGATATGGTAATCGGAGTAGGTGGAGGAAGCGCATTGGATTTAGCCAAACTTGCCGCTGTATTTGTAGGTAACGAAGGCTTTTTACACGAATACCTGAACCTTTCTGGGCAAAAGCGCGTGCAAAATAAAGGTGTATTCAAGATTCTGGTTCCCACAACTTCAGGGACTGGCTCGGAAGTGACCGATATAGCCGTTTTATCTCTTGGAGATACTAAAGATGTTATTAGCCACCCATATTTGCAGGCTGATTTGGCTGTTGTGGATCCTAAGTTGACTCTTACAGTCCCACCGAAAGTAACTGCAGCCACGGGAGCAGATGCCTTGACGCATGCTATAGAAGCCTATCTTTCGGTCAATTCCAATCCTTATTCAGAAGCATTGGCCTTGGAGGCTATCCGATTAATGGTGCATGCCCTGCCCTTAGCCGTACAAAATGGAGATGACGAGCAGATGAGGGCAGCTATGTCCTACGGTAGTTATCTGGCAGCCTTATCATTTTATAATGCGGGTGTAGGGGCAGTTCATGCACTTGCTTACCCATTAGGAGGCGAATTCCATTTGGCTCATGGAGATTCCAATGCGGTCATGTTACCCTACGTATTGGAATATATACGGCCTGCATGTGCAGATAAATTAAGTAATATTTTGAGAATCATGCAGGGGAAAACTCCTCTTTCAGGAGCAGGAGCTGATGCACAAACCCTGGCCATAGAATGCGTTCGAAGATTGAAAGTCCTAATACGTGAAATTGGAATTCCTACTACCTTAAAAGATTTCGGAATCCCGGAATCTGCTTTGGGGCTTCTTGCCTCGCAAGGAAATAAGCAAACGCGTCTTTTAGCCCGATGTCCTGTGACTTTGGACGAACAAGCGATTTTTGAGATTTATGCTAATGCTTATTTTGGAAAGTCGGACTTGGATTAAGGGGAAATTGGACTTGAAGTGATAAGTGTGTATTACATTGGTTTTTTTTAGGATGATGAGAAATTTGCATAAAATGGATAAAGCGGACCTATTGAATGGCAAGGCTTTTATTGACGGAGAATGGGTGGATGGGAGTAAGACCTTTGCCATCATAAATCCTGCAGATGGTGCGGTAATTCAGAAGATTGCTGATCTGGAACTTCCGCAAGTGAAGGTAGCCATTGAAGCGGCTGAAAGGGCTTGGCAGGGTTTTAAAAGTACTTCCTCCTATGTGAGATCTGCATATTTGAAGTGCTGGCACGAATTGATTTTGTTGCATAGAGATGAATTGGCCGAATTGATCACATTGGAGTCTGGGAAGCCACTCGGTGAAAGTCAGGGGGAGGTCGATTATGGGGCTTCTTTCGTGGAGTGGTTTGCAGAGGAAGCGAAGAGAGGTTATGGAGAGGTAATCCCGTCCGCCAATGGTCAAAATAAGGTGATCACGATTCGGCAAAGTGTTGGGGTGGTGGCTGCGATTACGTCCTGGAACTTTCCATTGGCGATGATCACGCGTAAGGTCGCTCCTGCTCTGGCAGCTGGATGCACCATCGTACTTCGGCCTGCTTCAAAAACGCCTTTGACTGCTTTGGCGCTTGCTAAATTGGCTGAGAATGCGGGTTGGCCTAAGGGTGTTTTTAATGTGGTTACAGGCACAGATTCAGCTGGAATGGGTAAGGAACTCAGCACAAATCCTGCTATACGTAAACTGTCCTTCACAGGTTCTACTGCTGTCGGGAAGTTGTTGATGAGTCAGGCAGCTTATACAGTGAAAAAGGTTTCTTTGGAGTTGGGTGGGAATGCACCCTTTATTGTTTTTGATGATGCCAACCTGGATGATGCCTTGGATGGAGCTCTTTTTGCAAAGTTTAGAAATGCTGGACAAACCTGTGTGGCGGTCAATCGTTTTTATGTTCATGATGCTGTGTATGATGAATTTGTGCATAGAATTACGGAAAAAGTGAGGGGGCTTCGGGTTGGGAATGGTCTGGAAGAAGGCATACAAATCGGTCCACTGGTGGATCAGAAGGGACTCGATAAGGTAAAGGTACACGTACAGGATGCCTTGGGTAAAGGGGCCCGTCTATTAACCGGAGGGAAGGTGATTCAAGGCCTTTTTTACGAGCCTACGGTTTTGGCCGATGTCTCGGATGGGTCGATGATTGCCAAAGATGAAACCTTTGGGCCAGTAGTGTCCATATTTCGTTTTGAAACAGACGAAGAGGTGATTGCGAAAGCGAATCAAACTGAATATGGGTTGGCAGCTTATTTTTATAGCCAAGATATTAGTCGTTGTTGGCGTATTGCCGAAACATTGGAAACGGGTATGATCGGCATAAATGAGGGGCGGATATCTTTCGCAGGCGCTCCATTTGGTGGGATCAAAGCGTCTGGGATCGGTCGGGAAGGGTCCAAATATGGTTTGGATGAGTTCACGGAGGTGAAGTATTTAAATTTTAGATAATAAAAGCAAAAGAACTAATGGACATGGTGATTCAATATTTTTTCGGTAGATCTACACTAGTTTTTATAGCGATCGTGTTTATGAGTGTAGTCTATGGACAGGAAGTGCCAATTTTTAATACTGATCGAAAAGTAAATATTACGATTAGTCAACGGTACATATCCATTGATAGCGTTTGTGCTTGGCCTAACCTTACTGTTTTACCTAATGGAGCCTATATTGCGACGATCTATAACATGCCCAGTCATGGTAGGCATGAAGGTGATATCGAATGCTGGGT
>DATGNG010000290.1:0-3349 GCA_035306865.1 Sphingobacteriaceae bacterium | reverse complement strand
AAATTGTCAATCAGGGGGGGCACGGCATTGCCGAATCGGTAGATGAGGAGGCCGATTTTCTCAACAGGCAGGCTAATCAGCCCAGGGAGAACTACCGGGGGCCTTCTTTTGATCATCCCGATTTCCAGATCGACCGCACCCTGATGGATATCTATAATTTTGATTTTGACCACAATAAAATGCTCTGCGATGTGCAGAATATGGACGATTGCCAGATCCTGCAGATCAATTCCCCGGAGAATTATGTGCGTTACCATCTGGTTTCCATGATGGAAAAGGTGCGTCTGACCGAAGGGGCACAACCGCTCAAGGCACTGGTACTTGGATGTACGCATTATCCTTACCTGACTTCCGAAATCCATGCGGTATTAAAGCAATTGTATAATTATCAGGTGGATGGTAAGTACCGCTATCGTTCCCTGATGGCGGAAAATGTCCATATTATTGATCCATCGGAAAATGTCGCCAAAGAGCTTTATGCCTTTCTTTCAGAGCATCAATTGCAGAACCCTGCCGGAAATATGTTGGATAGCGAATTTTATATCAGTGTGCCAAACTTGAACAATTCCAACGTGAAATTGGATGAAGCCGGGCGATTTACCTATGATTACAAATACGGTCGCAAAGCTGGTGAAATCCAGGAATATATACGAGTCGTGCCTTTTTCGAGGGAGAATATTCCGGCTGAAACCATTGATCGCTTGTCCGCCACCATTCCCGCCACATTTGAGTTGATCCGCAATTTAAAATAAACTGATAGAAAATGAGCAGGGTGTTGACTTTCTTGATCCAACTGTGGACGGTCATTTGGATATCTCCAGAATCAATCACTATTATTTGATTGATGGGCAAAAAATATTGCAATATCATGCAAATCTTGATGCGCCGAAAATGATGAAAATCGTTTATAGGGAGGAACTTGGAAGGTATGGTTTGTTGGTTTTTCTCAACGTTCACGGAGAGCATGGAAGTTATAATTCCAGCTTGATCGAGTATGATGGTTTTCCTGCGGATACCATCAGAATACAGTTGAATAATTCCTCTGATCCCTACTTAAATTTGGGTTATTCAAAAGTATGGATCAATGGGGAAATGAAACATCATTTATCCCAACCTATCGTGCTGGTCAAATAATTTCTTGCGGAATACAAATTCCGCAAAAACAGCTCTTTTTGTGGGAAAGTGACTTGGGGGAAAAACACGCAACTGTTTTCGCAGAATGCCCGCTTCCGAGAAATGAATTCATTTCTCGGATTTTGTGTTTTGGGGAAAGAGAACAGAGGAGTTTTTGCAAAATCTTTTGAAGCTTTTATTGAAACTATCAAAAAAAAACCGTCTCAGAAATAACTGAGACGGCCTCTTTTTTTATTAGTTTTCTACTTAATTCTTCAGCAATTAATCTCAACAAATCATCCTACGATCAGTTTAACAACTCATCAAAAGTAATGGACAGATAGTAGGTGCCACCAACGGAAGGGTTGCCCCAACCAGTAGTGTATAGTTTGTTGCCGATATTGGTGCCACCGAGTTTGATAATGGATTTCAGGCTCGTAATCTTTTTGCTCAACTGGGCGTCGAAGGTCGAATAAGCTGGAATCATGGTGTGCTGTCCGATATTGGCCGCTGGGGTGCCTATGGTACCATTCCACAGCATTTCAGTCTGGCGACGGTAATTGACGCCGAAGCCCCAACCCGATCCATACAGGTCCCGGTTGTTCAAGCCAATATTGTATCGGTATTTTGGAGAGTTGAAGAAAGTCACGAATGCAGGGTCTTTCTGACGGATCTCATCCTCATTGAGCAGTACGTTTTGAGTCACATTTCCTGTCAGGGTATAACCAGCACCCAACAAATAATCAACTCCGATTCCCCAACCTGAGTTTTTCAAAACTTGAGGAGCATTTACAGGCATGCTGTAAACATTGCGTTTGGTTGGATCGCCCAGATCGGTGATTGGGCCGTTTGGATCTTTTTTCTGAACCAGAACAGCTGTACCTTCAAAGGTTAGGAAGCGATTGTAATAATAGAAAGCGTCAATTACAAGGCGATTATCTATCATACTTTTGTATCCGACCTCATACGTTTCTACCCGCTCAGGCTCCCAATCCTTGAACTGATACGCATTGAAATTGCCAGTCTGTATATCACTCAATGCATAAACCGGATTGCTGATCATATTGTATTTATCCCTGAACATGGGCAATCCACCAACCAATCGTGCTTGTGGTGTATTGAGGTCGATATACTGGTTTTGTGTGGTTGGGATACGGAACCCACGCTGGAAGGATGCACGGAAATTGTGGTCCTTAGCCAATGTCAATACACCGGAAACCCTTGGGCTGAACTGCCCCTTGAAGTTCTCGTTTTTGTCATAGCGAACTGAACCGGTCAGTTTGAATACATCGTTGAAGTTTCTGGCGGCCTGTACATAGGCTCCATATTCATGGATATCGAACTCTTCACCATTGGTGTTTAATGAAAACAGCGTTCCTTCAGAATTGAGGTCATATACCCGGTAATTTGCGCCGACCAACAATTCGATTACAGCAGGATCTATCTGGTTTTTGAAATTGTACATTCCTTCTGTATGGTACATATTGGTACGATCCAGGAAGTTTGCTCCGGCCGGGATAGCACGGGTGCGGATGTCTGCAATGGTTTCTTCAAAGTTCAATCCTCCGGGAAGGAACATTCCATTTGCAGCAGCAAGCGCTGGAGCCATTGCACTACGCATCCAGGTTACATTATTGGCTGCCAAATGTGCATTGGCCGTGTTTTGCGCAAATTGTAATGCTGATGCATGGTCTGCTCCTTGCCCCATGGCACCCTGATAGCCCTGCAGGAATGCACCTGCATAATGAGTAAAGGCCTGGTTGAGGAATGCAGGAGCACCCATTGGGATAGCTGTCTGCAGGTAGCGCTGGCTGATCAGGGATCCAAGTACACCCAATGCATGGGCATCGCCTGAATTTTCACGGGTGGTATAAGTCCGGACAAAGAAGTTATCCCCCCTGAGTTCGGCCTTATATTGACCCATAGTAAAGTTCTGAATATTATAACGGTCTGCTGCAGTATAAACGGCTGATCCTTTACCCCAGTTGGCCTGCAGAATGGCTTCCATTTTGTCGGTGAGGCGATAATGTAAGGAAGCGTTCAACTTCAAACTATTGACCGGATAATCGGTCAACTGATTTTCCGCAAAGCCGGGTGCATTCTGATAATATTGAGGCACCATACCCGCAAAAATCGCATGGGCAGCAGCTAACTGGCCAGCAGCATCTGTTCCAGCCATAAATTGGGGTAGGGTAATATTTCCGATATCTGGAATCCTTGTGCTGAATATAGCTCC
>DATGNG010000289.1:0-2401 GCA_035306865.1 Sphingobacteriaceae bacterium | reverse complement strand
AGAAATTGGAATTGACCTCCGAATACAAAGAAAACTACGGATTTGCGGTCAATAACCTGATGATCTGCTATTACCATATCGGGGATATGGATGAGACGCTTAAATATGCCGAATACGTCAAAGCCTATGATCGCGCTTCTGATGAGGAGATGGCCAATGCACATCTTCATGCGGGGAGGGTGTATCAAAGCCGGGGATCAGTGGCAGATGCCAAAAGGGAACTTAATCTGGCAGCACTCAAAAGTCAAACAGTGGTTGGTGCAGAAGCACGCTATTTGGTAGGCCAACTGCAGTTTGAGGCTGGCGAGCTGGAACCAGCGATGGAAACAGCATTTGATGTGATCAACAACATGTCAGGCCATGATTATTGGGCGGCGCGTTGTTTTATTTTACTGGCGGATATTTATACTGCTAAAGGGGAGAGTTTTCAGGCAAAAAGCACCCTGGAAAGTATTATAGAGAATTACGATGGGCAGGATGATATCATTCCGGCAGCAAGGGAAAGACTGGAACAATTAAATAGGCAGTAACGGTGCGAAAGAATTTGAATATGGAAATGAAATTTTCACAGGTTTATAAAGGTTTATTATCGGTCTGTTTGTCTTTTGCTGCCTTTATAGCAATTGCCCAACAGCAAACCCAACAACAAAGCCAGCAGCAGAATCAACAACAGCAGCAGGAAAGAAGGGCAACCATTGATTCTATTGATGTGATCAGGGATTACCGCCCTATTCTTGCCGATGCCGTTAAAATTCGGCGTAGTCCGGATATGACCAATAAGAGGGAATATCAACCCAAATTGACTTACTCTATTATTGACAAAAAACTGGATATTACAACAGGTACCCGTCGCTTGGACATTCAGGAAATGCCCTATACGACCCTGGACCGCAAAACGAACAACTATGTCAAAATTGGGGCAGGGAATTTTTCCACTATGCATGGAGAAGTATATCTGACCAATGATGAGTATATGGACACCCGTTTCGGGTTGAACGCCAAAATCCTGAACCAAAAAGGATCACTGGATGATCAGGTTTTCGGACAACAGGAAATAGCTGTTTTCGGCCGCCAGGTGCATGAGGGTTTTACTTTGTCCGGGGATCTGGGTTACAAACGGTATAATACCAGATTCTTTGGGCAGCATTCGTTTTTCGGACCAGGGATACCCAATATGCCGGCTGTAGAGAAACAGGCATTCAACGATGTGTTTCTGGACGCCGAACTCAACAGTACGTTCAGTGCTGACGATCCGCAGCCCTTGTCCTATTCGGTAAAAGCCAATGGATATTTATTTTCAGATGCATTTGATGCCAGCGAAAATTCCATAGTGCTTTCCGCCTATGTCAATAAAAAAGTCAATAATTTTCAGGCAGGGGGCCAGGTGTCCGGCGATTTTACCGGAGTGTCTGGCGCGAATTATAAATTGGGTAACCATATCGCCCGTGTCAAACCCTTCCTTGGATTCCAGGGTGAAAACTATGACCTCCGGGTAGGTGTCAATCTGGCTGCCGAATTTGGAGATTCTTCCCGGGTGAACATATTTCCTGATGTGGCATTGGATTTTGCACTGATCCCAACCTATGCCCACCTTTTTCTGGGTGTCACCGGAGATGTGAACAAAACCTCCCTGCGTGATCTGGCCCGCGAAAATCCCTGGTTAGCTCCTGATTTGGCCATTGCCAATTCGCTTGATCGCTTTCATATTTATGGAGGAATAAAAGGTAACGCAAGTGCCACTTTTGGTTATAAGGCACATATTTCCTACCGGAAGATTGAGAATTTACCTTTGCTCAATAATTCGCTGCCTCACCTGTTTAAATACCAGTTGGTTTATGAGAATGGAAGCAAGGCCAGTTCGGTCTTTAATTTTTCCGGAGAGGTGAGTCTCAGGGTCTCAGAGACCATCAGTCTGGGGGGAAACCTTGCATTTAACGAGTATAATCTGCAGACCGAAGAGGAAGCTTGGTATCTTCCCAAATTGCAGATCGGGGCAAATACCCGGATCAATATCAGTGACCGCCTTTACCTGAATGGGGAAATGCAATTTATGGGTAAGACATATGGCAAGACTATCGATAATGTAGCTTGGAATCAGTATTTAGCATCTTCTTTGTGGTTGCCTATTCCTTACCAAACAATCACCATTCCTGCATTTGTGGACCTCAGTGCAGGTCTCGAATTCAGGGCCACAGACCGGTTTGGGGTTTCGGTGCGGGTCAATAATATGTTAAATTCCGGGTATGAACGATATTTGTATTATCCACGTCTGGGACTGAACGTGCTCGGGGGCTTTAATTTTTCATTTTAAACCTTCATGTGTAATTTGGGTTTAATGTTATAAATTGCGTGAAGCAAAAAAAAGGATCAATGATCAATCTTGGGAGATGTTTGGTTTATT
>DATGNG010000288.1:0-6113 GCA_035306865.1 Sphingobacteriaceae bacterium | reverse complement strand
TTTTATCTAAAATTTCAGGCAGGACAGGATGTTGCAAGGAAACTTTCTGCCTGCTTTGTACTGCCCGACCGCAGCACCGACCGCAGCACCGACCCCGGTACAGGCTGTAGTACTGACCCCGGCACAGACCGGATCCTGGGCTATTATACGCTGTCAAACAACAGCATTCCTTTGGGCTCTCTGCCGGAGCATATCCGGAAAAGACTGCCAAAAACCTATTTTTCAATACCGGCAACCTTGCTTGGACGGCTGGCCATTGACAAAGATTACCAGAAAAGGGGGATCGGAAAAATACTGCTGATCGATGCGCTGAAAAGGAGTTATGATGTATCGTACGAAATCGGCTCCTTCGCAGTGGTCGTGGATCCAATAGATGAGGAGGCCGAAGCATTTTATGAGAAGTACGATTTCATCAAACTGCCCGATAGTGGGAAAATGTTTATTGCGATCCCTACCCTGAAACAATTATTCGGATAATTTTTTTGTAAATTTGTGGTATAATGAATTTATTGACAACAATGATGATTGCAACTTTTGGAGGAGGATGTTTTTGGTGTACCGAAACCATCTTCCAGCGCGTTGAAGGCGTAGAACAGGTGCTGCCCGGATATATGGGTGGTGCTACCGAATATCCAACATATGAAGAGGTTTGCACTGGGACTACAGGACATGCTGAAGTTATTCACATCAAATATGATCCTACCAAAGTGTCCTATGAAACCTTATTGGCTATATTTTTCAAGACACATGATCCAACTACCCTGAACAGGCAGGGGAATGATATAGGTACTCAATACCGATCTGCTATTTTTTACCATGATGCGTCCCAAAAACTGAAGGCGGAAGAAATGCTTGCAGGATTACAAAGGGAAGGGGTGTTTGAGGATCCAGTAGTTACCGAAATTACAGCGGCCTCCGTGTTTTACGAAGCCGAAGATTACCATAAGGATTATTTTAACCGGAATCCGGATAATCCATATTGTGCAGCGGTAATTGCGCCAAAACTCAGCAAATTTCTCAAGGCTTACGAAAAAGTAAAACTTTGATTAGCATTCCGGCAGGCTGAGAGGGATATTGACGGCCAATCCGCCATCGGCGGTTTCCTTGTATTTGACATTCATGTCCTGAGCCGTTTCCCACATGGTCTTGACTACAGCATCCAGACTGACTTTTGCCTTTTCAGGATTTGATTGCAGGGCCAGTTGGGCTGCGGTGATCGCTTTGATGGCTCCCATGGTATTTCGCTCTATGCAAGGAATCTGGACTAAGCCGCCAATGGGATCACAAGTCATTCCCAGGTGGTGCTCCATGGCGATTTCGGATGCCATCAGTGCTTGACGCTGGGAACCTCCCAGGCATTCTGTTAGGGCACCTGCTGCCATGGCCGAGGACACCCCAATTTCTGCCTGACATCCACCCATGGCCGCTGAAATCGTGGCTCCTTTCTTAAAGATGCTCCCGATTTCCGCTGCGGTTGCCACAAATTGAACGATTTTGTCCGGATCATCCCCACCTTTGAAAGCAATAAAAAACAACAATACCGCAGGTATTACCCCGGCAGCCCCGTTAGTAGGGGCAGTGACTACCCGTCCAAAGGCGGCATTTTCCTCATTCACCGCCAGCGCAAAACAACTTACCCAATCCAAAATATATTCAAAGGAAGATCCTCCTTCCCGGATACGTTCCACCCATTCCTCAAAGGAATCGTAAGTTTTGCCATTCAATAAACGTTTATTGAGCGAATAGGCTCTTCGCTGTACATTCAACCCCCCTGGCAATACGCCTGATGTATGACAACCCCGATAGATACAGGATTTCATGGTATCGACAATATCCATGATTCCCTTTCTGGTCTCCTCTTCGGATCGCCAGGAATGCTCATTCTCCATCACCAACTCCGAAATTTTCAGGCCCGTACGCATACAACCCAGCATTAGATCGTGGGCTGTATCAATAGGGAAGGGCAAGTCCACCGTTTTTTTCTCAGTTTCGGATTCACCCTCCTTTACAACAAAACCACCACCCACAGAATAGTAGGTTTCACTTATGGCCTGTCCATTGGAAAGAAAAGCCTGAAAGGTTACCGCATTGGGGTGGGCGGGCAAACTCTCATTATACAGAAAAATCAAATCTTCACTATAGGTAAAATTAATAGGATATTTTGCCCCCAGCTCCAGCTTTTCCTGCTCCTTGATCCGATTGACTTTTGGCGTCACATCATCAACATCAAAAGTCACCGGATCATCTCCACTCAAACCCAGGATGATCGCTACATCCGTGCCGTGACCGATCCCGGTTTTGGCTAATGAACCATACAACAGAATTTTGATCTTTTCCACACCGTCCGCCACCTCCATTTTCTCCAGAGACTGGGTGAAACGCTGCGCTGCCCGCCAGGGACCCAGGGTATGGGAACTGGATGGCCCGATTCCAATTTTAAATATATCGAATACTGAAATTTGCTCCCTTAACATATGGATAAATATAATCGTAAGACATATTGCCCCACTCATACAAAGATACATCAATTATTAGGGATTAAAAATTGCTTGGTTTACTCTGGGGAATCTTTCGTAATTTTACCCAAGGAATAACAATATTCTGATTTCGCTCAATTATTATGTTCAGAAAACTGATTTTACTGATTGCTATTTGGATGGTGGTATTTGCAGTAGCCGAAGCGAAAACAACGTCGAAAGACCCGATAAAACCGCCAAAAAGGGAGTTGCGGGGGGTGTGGATTGCGACTGTAGCCAATATTGACTGGCCTTCTCGTTCCGGATTGCCCATCGCCCAACAAAAGGCAGAGCTTGTCAATATTCTGGATCAACATCAGCGGGCGGGTATCAATGCAATTTATCTTCAAATTCGACCATCGGCAGATTCATTTTATGGGAAAAGTGAAGAACCCTGGAGTCGCTTTTTGACCGGAAAGCAGGGTCAATCTCCCAACCCCTATTATGATCCTTTGGAGTTTGCAATAGAAGAAGCACACAAACGTGGAATGGAGTTGCACCCCTGGTTCAATCCCTATCGTGCTACTTTTGATCTGGTTCAGGCCAATGTCAGTCCGGATCATATTACAAGAAGGAAACCGGAGTGGTTCTTTACTTATGGAGGCAAGAAATGGTTCAATCCAGGCATTCCGGAAGTCAGGGAATACATCATCCAGGTCATTATGAATGTGGTGAAGGAGTATGATATTGATGGGGTACATTTTGATGATTATTTTTATCCCTATCCGGATGGGAACAGGCCGATTCCGGATTCCGAAACTTTCATGAAATTTGGGGCAGGTTTCAGTACCGTTGCCGATTGGAGGCGAAACAATGTGAATCAGTTAGTTCAGGCGCTGTCAGACAGTATCCGGGCCACAAAGCAACATATTCGTTTTGGAATCAGTCCATTTGGTATCTGGGATAATGCCAGGGATCATCCCCTGGGTTCGGAGACCAATGGCTTCAGTGGTTACCGCCAATTGTATGCTGATGCGATCAAGTGGGCTTCCGAAGGTTGGGTGGATTATGTGACTCCCCAGCTTTACTTTCCCTTCAACTATAGAGCAGCACCCTATGAAAAACTTGTGGACTGGTGGAATCTTCATTCCTATGGTAGGCATCTTTATATAGGACATGCCTCCTACAGGGCGGCCAATAATACAGAAGGATGGAGAAACCGGAGTCAGATTCCAGATCAGATCCGATACCTCCGCCAGCAATCCCACAGTCAGGGGAGTGTATTTTACAGTTCCAAATCAATTGTATCCAATCTGGCGGGAATCCGGGATTCCCTGGAGTATGACCTCTATAAATACAAAGCATTGCCACCTCAAATGTTATGGTTGGACAGCATTCCGCCTCATTCCCCAACAGATCTGACTGCGACCAGCACCTTGGAAGGAGAGGCCATTAAGTTGGATTGGCAGGCTCCGACAGAGGCTGCTGATGGTGAATTTGCTTATGGATATGTAATTTATCGATTTAATGTAGGTGAAACGATCGATTTGCAGGACCCCAGATATATACTCCATATTACTTATAGCAGAGACCAATTGTCTTATACCGATCATCATATCAAGAAAGATGGTCGATATGTTTATGTGGTAACTGCTTTGGACAGGCTGAAGAATGAAAGCGAACCTTCGGATTACCTTGCCGTAATGGCGGGGGAAATGTATAAACCAGATCGTTTGGCTCGAAATTTGTCCGAATCAAATGATTAAAATATGAAAAACATGAAAAAGTTGAGTTTGCTATTTATCCTTGTCTTTGTTGCCTCCGTTGGGGTGCAAGCTCAGGGAATGTTCCAATTTGGAATAAAAGGAGCCTTCAATTATTCAAAATTGAAATCAGAGGACAACAGATGGTTGTCCTCGGCCAACAAAACGGGCTATCAGGTGGGTATCTGGACCCGTATCGGAGGAGTGATCCATGTACAGCCGGAATTGTACCTGACGGGCAAATCATCCGAAGCCAATTTTGTGGTCAATGCCAATGATGTAAAGGCCGATGTCAATTTTACTTCTCTGGATTTGCCTATTCTACTCGGATCCAGGGTAGGTTTGGGTCCGGTAGGACTACGATTTCAAGCTGGTCCCCTCATTTCATTTGTTGTGGATAAAAAGGTTGGAGACGCATTGCAGAATGTGATCGATGTAGATGAGTATAAAAATAATACGGTAGCATTGGTTGGGGGAGTTGGACTCGATGTGGGTAAATTCAGGGCAGATGTGCGTTATGAACATGCGATGAATAGCCTGACCAGGGAAAGTAGCCCGGAACAGAAAATAAATGTCTGGACTGTAGGGGTTGGTATCCGCCTGTTCTAATCACCTCAGAAAGTCTTTACAGAATCAGCTTCAAAATCTCTGGACCAAGCAAATAATTTGGCCAATCTTGTGTTAATTTATATTTTTTGACCCTCCACGGGTTTTGAAGCCGATCCTTTTTACAACAACTTAGAACAATTCTAAATTGTTTATTTTTTGCCTTTGTTTTTTACTATATGGAATCAATTGGTAGATTTGCTTACCAAAATTAAGTAAATCATCAACAAAGATTAATCATATAGATAATGAGCAAAGGTAAACATCTGTTCTCTTCCACTATCGGGAAGAAACTGATCATGAGTCTGACGGGTTTGTTTTTGTGCATTTTTTTGATCGTGCACTTGATCGGAAACCTTCAGTTGTTTTATGATGACAGTGGCAAGGCCTTCAATGAATATGCCTATACCATGACCCATTTTGCACCGATCAAGGTGGTTTCCTACCTGCTGTACAGTTCGATTGTAATTCATGCTGTATATGCCCTGATCCTGACCATTCGCAATAAGAAAGCCCGACCCATTGGCTATGCCTCCTATAATGGTGCGGCGAATAGTGCCTGGAACTCAAGAAACATGGGCTTGCTGGGTACAATCCTATTAGTCTTTATTGTTACCCACATGAACCATTTCTGGTGGAAATACCATAATGATGGGGTGCCATATGTGGAGTACCGTACTGATTTGATGACCAATGAAACCACCGTTACCGAATTGGCTGCCGTTGATTTCAATGATTATGTACAGTATATAGATAATGGGGTGGAGATCATCAAGGCAAGAGACCTATACAAGCAGGTCGAATTTACCTTCCAGGAGTGGTATTGGGTTGCGTTGTACGTGATTGCGATGATTGCCATGGCATTTCACCTGATCCATGGGTTCAAAAGCGCATTTCAGTCTCTTGGATTTTCGCATAAAAAATACGCACCCCTGATCAGGTTTATCGGTGTTTGGATATATGGTGTGCTGATACCGACAGGATTTGCGTTGATGCCACTCTATTTCTTTTTCATAAAGTAATAAAATATTGATTATGTTAGATTCAAAAATACCTGAGGGGCCATTAGCTGAAAAATGGTCAAAGCATAAATTCAATCTCAAATTGGTCAATCCGGCCAACAAAAGAAAATATACTATTATCGTAGTGGGGACAGGATTAGCAGGTGCTTCTGCAGCTGCATCACTTGCCGAATTGGGCTATAATGTGAAAGCCTTCTGCTATCAGGATAGCCCCCGCAGGGCACACTCCATTGCTGCCCAGGGAGGAATCAATGCTGCTAAAAATT
>DATGNG010000287.1:0-5974 GCA_035306865.1 Sphingobacteriaceae bacterium | reverse complement strand
TGTACAAATCCTGCTTTATCCATTCCGCGAATGCGGTGCTATCACCCAACAGGTCACTTTCCCAGCCCGTCATAGTAGCTCCATATTCTGCAACAGTACTGTCCGCTGCAGTCAATGGCTTGTCCTCGGGAGGCGAACCCGGCAGATTACCGCTGCCTGATTCCCCGGCAATAGTAGCTTGTTGAATTTGCTGTGAATCATTCCAGCGCCAATTATCCTGCTCCGGGCGATTACCCCAGCGGCGGCGAAATGCGGCCATCCCCATTCCTACAGCATCCGGATTGTTAAAGTAAAAACGATTGTCGGTGTAAGCTGAGCTGGATGTCATTTCCAGGGCTTCATCAAATGGTGAGAAAAATTGCTGTTGGCCAGTTGATTGTCTTCCTTGTGCCGCACTTGCCAGCAACTCTGCCTGCCGCTCAGCCACATCCCTTTCCTCCAGGGCCTGCGCATATTGTCGTTGAATAATTTCGTTGATGGCAACTTCGCGACTTTGAGGGTCCAGGCTGGCGAGGAATTGTAAACTATCCTGCCGGGCCACCACCTGCTTGTTGGTGATCAGCCTGTCCATATTAAGGATTTTCCGCCGCACTTTTGCTGCATCCTTAAAATCCATTGGCAACACCGTGGCCGTACTGTCATAGTAATTCCGGGCTTTTTCATATTCGGACTGATCCAGGTACAGGTCGGCCAAACTGAGAAAGCTCATCGCAGCCTGATGGCGGTTGCCCGTTGGCTCCCGGAGCGAATGGTTGTAATGTGTGATCGCTTCATCCAATTCGCCTTGCTGCACATAGGTTTCGGCTATAAAATAGTGGATCTGATCCCTGAAACTTTTGTTTTTGTCGTCCCGAAGCATGCGTTGCAGGGCTCTGATCTTCATTACATTGCTCCCCTGTCCACCCTGTCCTTCCGCACTCAGCAAAAATGTTCTTTTGAGTGCAGCCTGAAACGCCATTTCATAACTGGCATTGCTGCGGGCCACTTTTCGATAATGTTTGGCCGCTTCTGCTCCTTCGCCCTGCCTTTCCAGCAACTGCCCCATCAAAAAATGCCACCGCAATTTTTGTTCCCGGTCGCTGCGCAATTTCAGGGCCTGTGCCAAATAACTCAAGGCCTCCCGCTCATCACCAAGCTTCAGATAATAATCGGCGCGGGTAGCATAAGCTTGGGACCTGGTTCTTTTATGATCATCCAGATAGGTGAATACCGAATCCCAGACGGAAGAAGTTTCAGCAAAAGCGCCCAATTGCATCAAGGATCGAATCTGCCCCAACCAAGCCAGTTGCCGTTGTTTTTTGGCTTCAGGATAGGTGTTGGCCACGTAAGCAAAAAATGCGGAAGCCTGATGGTAATTGCCTTTCAAATAATTGGCTTGGGCCATAAGAAAATAAGCATCATCCGTAAACCGGCTTTTCCCTTTTTCATCGACGACCCGCTTGGCCTTGCCCAGCACCGAATCCATCAGGGAGGTGTGGCGTGCCGTTGAGGCCTCGTCAGGTTCAATATATACAGGAAGCAGATCGTAATAATTGATTTTATAAGATTGTCGGTTCTCCTGTTCTGCTTTTGAGATAATTTCTTTGGCGTGGTGAATGATGTTGAACCGGGAGGTCAGATTGTCCATCATATCATATTCCGGCCTATCCTTTTTGCGGAGGCCGGCGCAGGAAACCGAAAGGGTACCTACAATAATAAGAAGCAACAGGACTTTTATTCTCAATTTGGGTATTTTTATTGCACTATCGTACAAATATAAAATAAATCGGTAAATTGACCATCTATTTGAACGGTAGTCAACATGGAGGCAAAACCAAATAAAAAGCACAATGCCGGCACTGAACATTCTCCGGAAAACACTGCGCTGGCCAAATACGCCTATTTTTCGGGAATTGGATTTCAGATGATAGCCATTATCGGTGCATTTACCTATGGTGGGTATCGTATCGATCAGGCCCGTCAGGCCGACACCCCCATATGGACGGCTTTACTGTCCCTGACCGGGGTGATCCTCAGCATCTATATTGTCATCCGCGCCGTGACCCGCCGAAAATAAAATTAATGTGAGAGCCGCCGAAAACAGTATTAATAACGGTACTGATCCGACTTATACGGGCCTTCTGCCTTCACGCCAATATATTCCGCCTGATGCGGATCCAGCACATCCAGTTCCACATTGATCTTTGCAAGATGCAGCCTGGCCACCTTTTCGTCCAGATGCTTCGGCAAGGTATAAACCTTGTTTTCGTACTGGTTCCGGTTGGTCCAGAGTTCAATCTGCGCCAGGGTCTGGTTAGTAAATGAATTGCTCATTACAAAAGATGGGTGGCCGGTGGCACAGCCCAGATTGACCAGACGGCCTTCTGCCAACAGGATAATATCCTTTCCATCAATGCTATATTTGTCCACCTGTGGTTTGATCTCAACTTTGCTGTCCCCAAAATTGGTGTTGAGCCAGGCCACATCGATTTCATTGTCAAAATGCCCGATATTGCAAACGATAGCCTTGTCTTTCATGGATTTGAAATGTTCCGGGCGGACGATGTCGCAATTGCCCGTGGCGGTGACAATAATGTCGGCTTCCCGGACCGAATCCGCAAATTTTTTCACCTCAAAACCTTCCATGGCAGCCTGTAGGGCACAGATCGGATCGATTTCGCTGATGATCACCCGTACCCCGGCACTGCGCAGGGATTCGGCGGAACCCTTGCCCACATCCCCGAATCCGGCAACTGCTGCCACCTTTCCGGCGAGCATCAGGTCGGTGGCCCGGCGGATCGCATCCACAAGGGATTCCCGGCAGCCATATTTGTTGTCAAATTTGGACTTGGTCACCGAGTCGTTCACATTGATCGCAGGCATAGGCAGTGTGCCGTTGCGCATACGCTCGTACAGACGATGCACTCCGGTAGTCGTTTCCTCAGAAAGCCCTTTGATCCCTTTCACCAATTCGGGGTATTTATCCAACACCATATTGGTCAGGTCGCCACCATCATCCAGGATCATATTCAATGGCTGGCGGTCCGCTCCGAAAAACAGAGTCTGTTCAATACACCAGTCAAATTCCTCCTCCGTCATTCCCTTCCAGGCATAGACCGCGACTCCACTTGCTGCCATGGCTGCCGCTGCATGGTCCTGGGTAGAAAAAATATTGCAGGAGGACCAGGTCACTTCCGCACCCAGCTCGATCAGGGTCTCGATCAGGACAGCAGTCTGAATGGTCATGTGCAGGCAACCTGCAATCCGTGCGCCTTTGAGGGGTTTGGATTGGCCAAATTCTGTCCGTAGGCTCATTAGTCCGGGCATTTCGGCCTCGGCCAGTTCAATCTCTTTTCTTCCCCATTCCGCAAGGCTAATATCCTTGACTTTGTAGGGTAGATATGTGGTATCTGTTGCTGTCGTATTCATCCGGCAAAATTACTCAATTTATTCCTGTTTTTTTGTTTAAATTTGCATAATTCAATAAGGTTTAGTATATTGTATTTTGGGATTTATTATAATTTAAAGAAAGGGAAAGTAAGATGTATCCGGAATATTTAGTAGAGCCGATGCGGAAGGAATTGACCGCAGTAGGTTTTGAGGAGCTGAAGACTCCAGAAGAAGTAGATCAAGCTATTGGTAGTGAAGGAACTGTGTTTGTCGTGGTCAATTCGGTTTGTGGTTGTGCAGCTGCGAATGCACGCCCTGCTGCCAAAGCGGCTATCCAGCACGAGAAGCACCCGGCCAAATTGGTGACGGTGTTTGCAGGAATGGAAAAAGATGCGGTCGAACAAGCCCGTACACATATGTTGCCATATCCTCCTTCTTCACCTGCCATGGCCCTGTTCAGGGATGGAAAATTGGTACATATGATTGAAAGGCATCAGATCGAAGGCCGCTCAGCGCAATTGATCGCTGACAACCTGGTCGCTGCTTTTGATGAGTATTGCTAATAAGATTTATTGCCTAAAAAAGACAGAGGCTGGTCCGTTCATTCGGCCAGCCTCTGTTGCTTTAAGGGGTTATTGCCTATTTGATTATCAATTGATATCAATCGGTAGATTGAATTCGATCCGGCTGCCTTTTTGGGGAATACCCACAATGTGAATCATGCCGCGTTTTGTCTCGGCCAATGCACTTTCCACATCGTCAATATTGTTGACGTCCTTACCATTGATCTGGGTAATAACCAGACCCCGCTGGATGTTATAATAATCAAACAGCCCTCCACGGTGGATTTGAGTCACGACCACTCCGGAGATGATGCCCAGATTATGTTTTTGCTCTCCGGTTGCCGCCACAAAGCCCGCTCCCAATTTATTGTAAAGCTCGGTTGCACTTCTTGAAGAGGCAGTTTTGTCGTCTTCCGCTTTGGAGGTTCTGGTTTCTTCCTGCAGCGTAACCGTGGTTTCACGTTCTCTACCATCCCGTTTGTAGGTTAGTTTTACCTTGTCTCCCGGACGCAAAACATACACACGCTCCTGCAGATCCGAAGAAGCAATGATAGTTTTATCATCGATTTTGGTAATAATATCTCCTTTTTTGATGCCGGCTTTGTCGGCACCGCCTCCTGGCACTACGTCATTCACATAAAGCCCAAAGACATCGCTGATACCCAATTCTTTTGCATATTCAGCGTCAAGCGCCCTAAATGTAACTCCGATCAATCCTCTTTTTACGGCACCATATTTTACAAAATCATCCGAAATTTTCTTCACGATATTGACCGGTACGGCGAATCCATAACCAGCATAATAGCCGGAAGGAGACATGATATTGGAGTTGATCCCGATCAGTTCACCTTTGGCATTGACCAGGGCCCCACCACTATTTCCCTTATTGATGACCGCGTCGGTTTGGATAAAGGATTCGATGGCTGTGTTGATAAACTCTTCTGCCTGGATCTGCTGTCCCCAGCCTTGTTCCTGTTCCTGCATCTGGCGTTGGCGCAATTCATTGCCAATGATTCCGGTTGCCCGACCCTTGGCACTCACAATCCCTGCCGTCACTGTGGATTCAAGACCCAGCGGATAACCTACAGCCAGCACCCACTCTCCAATATGTACATCATCCGAATTGCCCAGTTTGACAAATGGCAAATTGTCAGCGTTGATTTTGATCAGGGCCAGGTCGGTATTGGGATCTCTTCCAATGATCTTGGCTTCAAAAACCCGACGGTCAGTCAGCGCCACTTCGATTTTGTCCGCATCTTCCACCACGTGATTATTGGTCACAATATATCCATCTGTAGAAATGATCACGCCCGAACCGGTTGCCTGTGCTGGACGTACTTGCTGAGGTTGCCTCTGGCGGGGTGCGCCGAAAAACTCCTCGAAAAGATCGAATGGGCTGCCTTGAGGTGTGCTTCTGCCTCTGACCGTTCTGGCCGGATAGGTGGTTTTGATATGCACCACCGCCGGAGCCACGACCGCAGCTGCCTGGGTAAAATCAGGATTTCCCGTGGACGCCATGATGGGGGCCATCGGATTGTTTGCATAGTGCAATTCCTGTCTTTCCTCGAATGTAAGCTTACTTTGTTGTTTGTCCTCAAAAATTTTATACCCGCCTACTGCTATCAGGCCCCCTACAAGTGCGGTCAATAATGTAAGTCCAAATTTTTTCATACTTTTATATCTCTCCTTTCTTTTAATCTTATGAAATTAAGGTTTCAGTTGGGTAACCTTCACCCTGTAGGGTTCAAATGTAGTACCAATTGTTGATTTTTGGAAGCCGTAAAACCCTGCTTTTCTGTTAAATTATGTTAAACACCCAAAATATCCTACCTTCGCTTTAACGAATGAAAAATAATGCAGCAATTTTATAAATATCAGGGTGCGGGTAATGATTTTATTATCTTTGATAATAGGAGTCGATTTTTTGACTCAGGTAATGAGCTGTTGATCAAGCACCTGTGTGATCGTCGGTTTGGAATAGGAGCTGATGGCCTGATGCTGCTGCAGGAGAAGGAAGGGTATGACTTCGAAATGGTCTATTT
>DATGNG010000286.1:0-3173 GCA_035306865.1 Sphingobacteriaceae bacterium | reverse complement strand
AATTGAAACGGCTTGGTACATACTACCTTTATGTCTGTTCCTATGGGCATTTTCCAAAGAGCGCCATGAAGATGAATACTTAAAACAACTCCGTCTTGAGAGCTGGCAGCTTACATTCTATATTCATTACACAATGGTCTTGCTGGCGACTCTAACTATTTATGGCGCCAACTATGTGCTTCTACTATTATTTACTGTACATCTGTTCCCCCTATTATTCCTTGTGATTTATTATCTAAAGAAATGGAGCGCAAAAGCGAATAGCAAAAATTCACAGATCCTTAATTGATTATGAAAAATACCATTAAAATCCAACGGGCTATAAAAAACTTGACCCAAGCAGAACTTGCAGAAAAAATACAGGTTTCCAGACAAACTATAAATGCAATAGAATTAGGAAAATATATTCCCTCCACCCTTCTCGCACTTCGTTTAGCTAAAGTGTTTGAGATTCAGGTAGAAGATATTTTTCAGCTGGAAGAAAATGAATGCTAATAATTTGGCATTGAATTTGGCTTGAATTTTGGTACCAGGGCATAATTAGTTAACTTTATAAAATATTTAAAATAGCAGCATGAATTCAAAAACCAACCTCTCGCTTATCGCATTGATGCTTTTTATCCTGCCTTTTGCCGGCAAGGCACAGGACAATTCCCACACTTTTGAAGCTGGTCCACGGGCAAAAACCGTATTCGTAGAGATCGGGGGTCCTGGTTTCATTTCAGCAAACTATGACTTTCGTTTCGGAGAAACCAGAAATGCCTGGGGCATGAGGGCTGGATTGGGCTATTTTGCAGTTGATGGTGAAAGTTTTTTCACCGTTCCGGTGCAGGTAAATTACTTGTTGGGTAGGGGTGGAAATTACTTCGAAATAGGTGGTGGAGCATCCTTCTTGAGTTTGGGTTATACAGAATTCTCCTATGACGGATGGGGAAATTCCATGCACGAAGAGAAAATCAACGAGACACAAATCATGGGCTCCATGACATTTGGATATCGTAAACAACCGATTGATGGAGGGTTTAATTTCAGGGCTGGACTATCCCCTGTTTTCTGGAAGGGAAATTTTATACCTTATCTTGGTTACCTTTCCTTTGGGTATTCATTCTAAGTCTTTTTCCTATAGCGATTGATTTTGCCTTCACGGAAATACTCCAGAGAGCCTTTTTTGCAATAAGAGCCTAAGTACACGGAGATTCTATTGCTGTGGGAAGGGTCTATTCCCAATTTCCTGGTGACATCCGCTACACGTTTGGCATCATCGAAAAAATCACTGTGAAGAATCAATTCCTCCAGTTGTCGGGTAAGCTCTAAACGTTTCTTAGAGGATGGGGGCAACTTAAAATGTGGTTCAAGCAGAATATCGTCTGAGAAGACTTCTTTAGGCTGAAGGTTCAAAGCCCTGCAAACCAACAAAAAGCTATTTAGATTTGCTTGCCCATTGTTTTCCATATTGGAAATAGTATTGACCGTCAATCCGGTCATTTGGGCTACATCTCTTTGCGAATAGGATAAGGCTTCTCTACGATTTCGCAAATACCCCCCAATCTTTAATAGAATTTGTTTGTTAGTCTCCGCCACATAACAAAAAGACACAAACAATAGGCAAAAAATATACAAGTTTTTTTGTATAATTATTTGCATATATGAATCTTTGTCTTATATTTGTGACAAAAAGAAGATCTCCCCAAATTTGCTGGTTAACCAGTCAAACCCGCTAAGCACTAAACTATCGGCATCTTTGGGGCTTTTTTAACTCCAAAAATCAGGGTTTATCACAATTCTACTTCGCAGCTTCCTTTGCCCAGGTATCCCTTAGGGTAACGGTTCGATTAAACACCAAATGCCCGGGCGTAGATTTTGTATCCAGCGTAAAATACCCCTTTCGCATAAACTGATATCCCTTACCAAAGGTTGCGTTCGTTAGGTCAGGCTCAACAAATACTTTTGGTAATATTTTTAAGCTGTCTGGATTGATCGTAGATTTAAAATCTTCTTCCGCAGCGGGGTTCTCCACATTAAACAAACGATCATACAAACGTACTTCCACCGTTTCGGCATGAGGCACACTGACCCAATGTATGGTCCCTTTCACCTTCATGCCACTGGTATCTTCCCCACTTTTAGAATTGGGTATATATTCCGCATGAATCTCTGTTACATTGCCGCTTTCATCTTTCACAAAATCCGTAGCAGTCACAATATAGGCATGTTTCAATCGCACACTCAGGCCTGGTCCCAAACGGAAAAATTTCTTTGGAGGTATTTCCATAAAGTCATCCCGTTCAATCCACAACTCCCTTGAGAATGGAATGTCACGTTCACCTTCCCCACCTTCCACTTCCGGATTGTTTTCACCAATCAAGGTTTCTTCTTTCCCTTCAGGATAATTGGTGATCACCAACTTCACAGGATCCAATACTGCCATTCGCCGCCAGGCCGTTTTGTTCAGGTCTTCCCTGATACAAAATTCCAGCAGCCCCACATCTATGATGTTCTCCCTTTTGGCTACTCCAATCCTTTCACAGAAATTACGGATACTTTCCGGTGTATATCCCCTGCGACGCAAGCCACTGATCGTTGGCATGCGGGGGTCGTCCCAGCCTTCTACAAAGCCATCATTGACCAATTGCAACAGCTTTCGTTTGCTCATCACAGTATAATTGAGATTTAACCGTGCAAACTCATACTGTTTAGAGGGAAATATTTCAATATTTTCTATCAACCAATCGTACAAAGGCCTATGCGGAATAAATTCAAGGGTACATACCGAATGGGTAATTCTTTCTATGGAATCACTTTGTCCATGGGCAAAATCATACATAGGGTAAATGCACCACTTATCTCCTGTACGATGATGATGCGCATGCTTGATCCGGTAAATGATAGGATCCCGCATATGCATGTTCGGACTTGCCAAATCAATTTTTGCCCGCAGAACCATTGCTCCGTCGGGAAATTTTCCTTCTTTCATTTCCTGGAATAGTCTCAGGTTCTCTTCTATCGGACGCTCTCGGCCCGGAGTTGGGATCCCGGCTGAGGTCGGCGTTCCTTTTGCTGCCCCAATTTCTTCAGAAGTACTATCATCCACATATGCCAATCCTTTATTGATAAGAATTACTGCATAGTCATAAAGCGTCTCAAAATAATCTGAAGTATAAAGCTCTTCAGCC
>DATGNG010000285.1:0-7368 GCA_035306865.1 Sphingobacteriaceae bacterium | reverse complement strand
CCAAACGATAATGTTCAGCCCCAATTACATTGAGATCGAAGCTTACATTATGACCCACCACAAATTTCGCCTTTGACAGCACTTCCTCAAAGCTGTCCATGACCTCTGCCAGACTCGTGCCGTTTTCAGTGGCCAAATCGGTAGAAATCCCGTGAATCTGTTCGGATTCGTAGGGAATATTGAATCCATCCGGTTTGATGAGGTAATCGCGATGCTCCACCAATTTACCCATTTCATCATGCAACTGCCAGGCAATCTGAATACAGCGCGGCCAGTTGTCCGAATCGCTGACAGGCGCATCCCAACGTTTAGGGAGTCCGGTAGTTTCAGTATCAAAAATCAAGTACATGCTCTAAAGTAAATTGACTAAGTAAATGGGATGTTGTGAGAAACAAACTTACTGAAATTTTTCGAAGGATTTTGAATTCTTTTGTAACAACCGACCCCGTTCTGTAGTCAAATGCTGGAAATAAGGACATAATAAATGAAGAGGACAATCAAGAGCAACAGTATAATCATTACCCTGATTGCAGCGGTTTTAGTCGCAGGGACTGGACTGGTAAATGCCCAGCAGCTCATTTCGGTGGAAAATGCGGTCAAACTTGCATTGGAAAATAATCTGCAGATCAAACAGGTAGAGTTTCAGGAGTCACTTTCGGAACAGGATCTCCTGCAATCCAGAATGAGTTTTTATCCATCCCTAAACGCAAGTGCCAATGGAAGTATGAACTGGGGGCTGTCCTTTGACCAAACGGCCGGTCGCCTGGTGACCCAATCGGTAAATTCGGCAGGAACCCGTCTGTCCACAGGAGTGGATTTGTTTCAGGGATTCCAACGTACCAACCAGGTCCGGGCCAACCGTTATTTATTGATGGCGAGTCAGAGCAATGTGGACAGGGCAAAGAATGACCTGACACTTTCTGTTGTGACGAATTATCTGGAGGCCCTGACCAATCAGGATTTGTATCAGGCCAGCGAGCAACAGCTTTTACTTTCACGCGAGCAACTTCGGGTGATGGAAATCAATATGGAAGCCGGCAACAATACGTTGGCTGATTTGTCCCAGGCACAAACCCAGGCAGCTACCGACGAATTGAATGTTACAACCGCACACAATGCTTATGAAATGTCCATTTTGAATCTAAAACAATTGATGGAAATGGACCCTTCAGTAGAAATAGTGCTTGAGCGCCCATCAGTAGAGGAAATACAATTGACTACCAACCGCATGTTAGCGGAGCAAATCTACGGAGAGGCAGTAGCCAAATTCCCGGAAATCAAAGCTGCCGAATTTCAGACATTGGCCGCAGAGCGGAATATTGAAATTGCAAAGGGGTCTCTTTATCCCACCTTGTCATTCAGTGCAGGAATAGGTACCAATTATTCTTCCCAGGCGAGAGATTTCAACACACAGCAGATTCTGCCCTTCGGCGATCAGCTTCGCAGAAACCGCAGTGAGTCTATAGGGCTGTCACTTACCATTCCGATCTTCAATCAATATCGTAGCCGTATCGGAATTGCAAGGGCCAAAATCAATTATCAAAATGCCCTGACCAATGAACAGTTGACCAAAAACAACCTGAATAAAATTATCAATCAGGCGGTTTTGGACTTGCGGTCCGCCGAGAAGCGTTTGGTTTCAACGGAAGTGGCTTTGCGATCGGCCCGTCAGACCTTCGAAGTGATCAAGTTGCGATTTGATGAGGGAATGGCGAATTCTATTGAATTATCAACTTCACAAACGGCAATGAATAGAGCAGAATTTGATCATATCCAGGCAAAGTACAATTTGATTTTCAGAAGTAAGGTTATAGACTTTTATCTGGGCAATCCGATCCGTTTCTGATTGCGATTATTATAAAATGGAGCTAAAAATTTTGAAACAAAAATAATTACACAATAAGCAAAATGGCAAAGAAGAAAAAAAATGGACTTAAATATCTGCTGATTGGGGCTGGGGTCTTACTGGTACTGATTATCATCGCAAATAAGGCGGGATGGATAGGTCAGGGTGACGTTATCAAGGTGTCAACAGATAAAGTTGAAAAGCGTACCATCAATGAAATGGTTTCTGCCAGTGGAAAAATTCATCCGGAAATCCAAGTGAAATTGAGTTCTGAGGTTTCCGGTGAGATCGTGGAACTGAATGTCAAAGAAGGGGATGTGGTGACTAAGGGCCAGCTTCTCAGTAGGGTGCGCCCTGATATTCTTCAGTCTGGTTATGATCGGGCAATCGCTTCCCTCAATGCGCAAAGAGCCAGTTTGGCCGCTGCGGAGCAGCAATTGAAGCAACAGGAAGCCAATTTTGCCAATCTTGAAGCTACTTATAATCGGAATCTGGCATTGTATAATCAAAAAGTGATTTCTACTGCAGAATTTGAAAATGTAAAAGCCAATTATTTGAGTGCGCAAGCCAATCTGGAAGCCCAAAAACAAAATGTGCTTGCATCTCGTTTTGGTATTGATCAATCGCAAGCTGCAGTAAAAGAGGCAGGGGACAACCTGTCCAGGACAACCATTTACTCTCCGGTCGATGGAGTGGTTTCCCTGTTGCAAATCGAGCTTGGGGAGCGTGTGGTGGGTACGGCACAAATGGCAGGTACAGAAATCATGCGGATTGCAAATATGAACTCAATGGAGGTCAACGTTGAAGTGAATGAGAATGATATTACCCGTGTGGCATTGAACAATGAAGCCACTATTGAGGTAGATGCGTATCAGGGACGTCAGTTTAGGGGAATTGTCACCGAAATTGCAAGTTCTTCAACTACAGCAGCTTCCAACACTTCCAATGTGGATCAGGTGACCAACTTCAATGTGAAAGTACGGATTTTGCCTGAATCTTATGAAGATCTTCTTCGCCTTGATCGCGACAATCCTTCTCCATTCCGTCCCGGTCTCTCAGCTACGGTGGATATCCATACGAGCCGGGACAATGGATTGGTGGTCCCGATTCAGGCGGTGACTACCCGTGAGGATATGTCCCGTGGTGAGAAAGGATCGGATTCCACTGAAGTGAAAACCGAGTCTCCAACTGGTGCTGTGGGTACCGGAAAACCTACGATTAAGGAATATGTGTTTGTTTACGATGGCGGTGTAGTGAAACAGGTGGAGGTGACAACGGGCATTCAGGACGATATGTATATTCGGATTTTGTCCGGCTTGGAGGAAGGACAGGAGGTAGTTACCCGTCCCTTCAATGCAATTAGTAAGACATTGAAGGATGGAATGAAAGTGGAGAAAGTTAGCAAAAATGATATCTGATAAGAATGAAATCTAATTTGATCCGGACGGTGCGTTTCTGAAACCAAATCCGGATGAAGTTTATAATATGATTGTTTAAAAAATACCGGTCTCACATGGACCGGTATTTTTTTGTTGACTTGACTCAGGTAGAATATTCGGCTTCTTGTATAATGTTCGGATAATTCTTTCTATTTTTATCCCGATTAACCTCTTAAGATCAAAATTATTATGTCAAAAAAGAAAATTACCCGTGTGGAAGGTGGAGAAGTTACTCCTGCTGCACAAGCTAAGACTTTTGTTCCTACGGCTGAAGCTAAGGGAAGAGCGACCAATCTAAGGGTATATGCGGGATTGCTTTGGTTGCTGGCCATTGTGGCCCAGGTGGGTGCAATTTGGTTTGTTTTGAAACAACCCGAAAATTTTATGATGTGGACCATCATACTGATTGTGGTGGATCTGATTTTTGCTGTTATTGGTTCAAGTCTGTGGAAGAAGTCCAATAGGTTGGATCCAGCATCCAGGGAAGACGGCTTTATGTTTTTTCTCCAGAGCCAGTTGGGGCTGGTCACGGCTGTGGTTGCCTTCTTGCCGCTGGTGATCGTTATTCTGACCAACAAGAATCTGGAAGGCAAGCAAAAGGCGATTTTGGGTGGGGTGGCTGGTCTGGCGCTGGTAATCGCAGGTATCACCGGTACGGATTTTAACCCGCCATCAGTGGAAGAATATACGGAGCAGACAAACCGTATAGAAGAATTGACCGGTGTAAATCATGTTTATTGGACCAAATCGGGATCGAAATACCATGTTTACGATGATTGCCATACTATCAATCGGGATGTGACAACCGAAATTTTCGAAGGTACTGTGGCCCAGGCCCGTGAATTGAAAAATATTACAGAGCTTTGCAAAGTCTGTGAGAACCGGGCGGAAAGAGAAAGGGCTGAGGCCTTGCAAGAGTCCGCGGAGTTTGTTGAATAAAATATTTCTTTTTGATTAAAAATATTGCGTACATTTGTTGTATGCAATGGATGGTCAAATTCTTCTATTTTTCGAAAAGGGAGATCAATGGGATGAAAGTACTGTTGGGCCTGATGGGGCTTGGCTTGTTGTTCCCTTTACTGGTGCAGATGACCCAGACAAAAAGGTTGGTGATTCCGGAGTCCGCCCGACTCGAGATTAGGGGATTTCTTGAAGATGTGGAAAAGACACTCGCAGTGGTGGACCTGACGCTCGAAGAGGCGGGAAAGACCAGAAATGTCAATGTACAGTTGCAGCCAATGGGTTCAGGGAAATTTGAGACGGAGAGGGCGTTTCAATCTCAGCGAAGAGTTCCTGTCATTGAAATTAATGGTGCTGATTCATTGATATTGCAGGTTTTGCCTGGTATTGGACCTGCTTTTGCTTCAAGAATTGTTCGATTCAGGGAAAGATTGGGAGGGTTTTGTGAAAAGGAACAATTGATGGAAGTGTATGGTTTGGATTCTGTGCGATATCAGAAACTAAAGGATTATGTGCGGGTAGATACCAGTCTGGTAAGACGAATACGGATCAATGAAGTGGACGCAGAGCGCTTGGGCCGACATCCGCTGGTGGGTTATAAGTTGGGGAACTTAATCGTTCGTTATCGGGATCACCATGGTAAATTTAGAAATGAAGCTGATTTGAAAAGTTTGGGCGTCTTGGATGAGGAAATCATCAAGAAATTAAAACATTATTTGGTGTTTTGACAATAAGTGCCGATATTGTAAGTATGTACCCTAAGCTAACCGATCAAAACCTTTCGGAGCTGGCAGTTAGATTGAATGCCAGGATCCGAAATGTTCCGGATTTTCCCAAACCGGGAATAATGTTCAAGGATATCACCCCAATTTTGAGTGATCAGGTTTTATGCTCTCAGATTGTGGAAGTTATGGCTGATCATTTTTCTGGGAAAGGCCTGGATGTCATTGTAGGTATTGAATCAAGGGGATTCCTGTTTGGTATGTTACTGGCCAATAAACTCAATATCCCTTTCGTGCCCATTCGGAAGCAAGGAAAATTGCCCTCACAAAAAATTGCACAATCCTACAAGCTTGAATATGGTGAAGCGACCATTGAAATCCATTCGGATGCATTTCCCAAAGGAGCCAGGATACTGATTCACGATGACTTGCTGGCGACTGGTGGTACGGTTGTGGCAGCAAGTGAATTGGTGCAAAGATTGGATGGAGTAATTGCTGGTTATTCTTTTCTGATCAACCTTGATTTTTTGGGGGGAAAGTCAAGATTGAAGCCCTTCAATGAGGATATTCTTTCCCTAATCGACTATTGATTCTTTAATTATTTTAGATTTTTCTATGTTGAGTTTTGTGATTTATCCAAAATAATCTTGGTTGTTTTGTTTGTATATTAGTATTCAGACTAAATACTAATTAATTCTATGTTATTCAAAATAATGTTTGGTTTTTTATTGCTCTTAATTTTGTTATTATTGTAAAAATTGATCAAACAGATAAAAGCAATGAATAATCATTTGGAAACCGAAAATCGTGAAATGGTGCGTCAGATGGCACAGGATTTTGCTGAGAAGCATATTCTTCCACATGTAATGGAGTGGGATGAATCCCAGCATTTTCCGGTTGAGACCTTCAAGGCAATGGGAGAATTGGGTATGATGGGTGTCCTTGTGCCCGAAGAACTGGGTGGTTCTGGATTCGGATACCACGAATATGTTGATGTGATTGTTGAAGTGGCTCAAATTTGCGGCGCAGTTGGCCTTTCAGTGGCTGCCCACAATTCCTTGTGCACGGGACATATTTTAGCATTTGGAAATGAGGAGCAAAAAAGAAAATGGCTTCCTAAGCTGGCAACAGCCGAGTGGATTGGAGCCTGGGGGCTGACTGAAGCCAATACCGGATCAGATGCGATGCGAATGATGACTACCGCTGTATTGGATGGAGACCATTATGTGGTCAATGGTTCGAAAAATTGGATTACTCATGGAAAAAGTGGGCAGATTGCTGTTGTAATGGTGCGTACTGGTGAAGTCGGTTCTTCAAAAGGAATTTCAGCATTGGTTATTGAAAAAGGCACTCCGGGATTTACTCATGGTAAAAAGGAAAATAAGCTTGGAATGCGTGCTTCTGAAACCACTGAACTCATTTTTGACAATTGTCGGGTGCCCAAAGAGAACCTACTGGGTGTTGAGGGTGAAGGTTTCAAGCAGGCCATGAAAGTATTGGATGGTGGTCGGATTTCAATTGCTGCACTTTCTCTTGGCATCGCCAAAGGTGCCTTTAAAGCTGCGGTCAAATATTCCAAAGAAAGACATCAGTTTGGACAGCCCATAGCTAATTTTCAGGGCATTTCATTTAAATTGGCCGATATGGCTACCGAGATTGAAGCGGCCCGTCTACTGGTATGGAAGGCTGCCTGGTTAAAAGATCAGGGGCTCCCGTATGGTAAGGCGGCTGCCATGGCAAAGTTAAAAGCTTCGGAAGTGGCAATGAAAACCAGCATTGAGGCTATACAGATCCACGGTGGCTACGGCTATGTAAAGGAGTACCATGTCGAGCGGATGATGCGGGATGCTAAAATTACGCAGATATATGAAGGGACTTCCGAGATCCAGCGGCTGGTTATTGCCAGAGAAGTTCTGAAGTAATAATTTTCTTGTTTCCGTTTCAGGAAATGTTTAGTATCTACAATGCGTTAATTCTACGATATGAAAAACCCCTTCACTATCCTCTTCTTAGTCTCTACTTTGACGATTTCCGCCTGCTCAACACCTGAAAGAGGTTTTGAAAATGGCGTTTGGCGGGGTGTGATGGTAACCGGCTCGGCGGTGGATATTCCTTTCAACTTTGAAGTGTACGATTCTGCGGGCAACAAGCAGGTGGCTTTTATCAATGGGAAAGAACGTTTAAATATTAACGAGGTAAGCACGTCAGGTGATTCGGTCATTATCAAAACTCCGATGTATGAAACTGAGATAAGGGCGGTGTTAACGGAAGAGGGATTGCGAGGGGAATGGATCCGGACTTTGCCTGAAAAAGAACAGCGGATGCCTTTCACCGCTTCGCCCAATACCGGGTGGCGTTTTGCAGCACGTGCAGGCAAGCCGGATGGTTCGATTCAGGGCAG
>DATGNG010000284.1:0-2624 GCA_035306865.1 Sphingobacteriaceae bacterium | reverse complement strand
TCCAGATCCTCCCTTTGCTTTTTACCCATAGCCTTCCGCAGTTTATCTGCCTCGCCTTTGGTAAATCCAGCCAGTTTTTGGGAAAGGAGCATGACCTGTTCCTGATAAACCGTGATGCCGTAGGTCTCCTTCAGAAACTCTTCGCAGGCTTCCAGATCATAAGTAATGGGCTCTATACCATGCTTACGTTTGACAAAGTCAGGAATATACTTGATCGGACCGGGTCGGTATAGCGCATTCATTGCGATCAGATCCTCAAAAACAGTGGGCTTGAGGTCTTTCAGATATTTCTGCATGCCCACAGACTCATATTGGAATATTCCTACAGTTTCCCCGCGCTGGAAGAGGGCATATGTTTTCTCATCATCAATAGGGAACTGGTCCGGGTCAAGCTGTTTGCCATGCCGATGCTTGACAATCTTCACCGTATCCTTGATCAGGGTGAGTGTCTTGAGGCCCAGGAAATCCATTTTGAGCAGGCCGGCACTTTCCACCACCGCATTATCAAATTGGGTGACATACAGATCCGAATCTTTGGCTGTGGCCACCGGGACAAAATTGGTAATATCGTCCGGCGTGATGATGACCCCGCAGGCATGGGTGCCGGTATTGCGGAGCGATCCTTCCAGCACTTTGGCCTGTTTGATGGTTTCCGCCTCCAAGCCATCACCCGCAGCCAATTCCATCAATTGGCGGACATTTTCGTATTCCTCATTGCGCAGGTTTTCCCTCAGGCCTTTGTTGTCCAGATCAAAGAGCTTGTTGAGCTTGATGTTGGGGATGAGCTTTGCAATTTTGTCCGCCTCGGAAAGGGAGAGGTCCAATACTCTTGCCGTATCCCGGATGGAGGATTTGGCAGCCATGGTGCCATAGGTAATGATTTGCGCAACCTGATTGGCCCCGTATTTATTTATAACGTAATCAATAACTTTTCCCCGTCCTTCATCATCGAAATCAATATCGATATCCGGTAGGGAGATCCGGTCCGGGTTGAGGAAACGCTCAAAAAGCAGGTCGTACTTGATGGGGTCGATATTGGTGATTTCCAGGCAATAGGCTACCGCTGAACCCGCAGCAGACCCTCTTCCGGGGCCCACCGAAACCCCCATTCCGCGAGCTGCGGAAATAAAATCCTGCACAATCAGAAAATATCCCGGATACCCCGTGTTTTCTATGGTTTGCAATTCAAAATCCAGGCGTTCCCGGATTTCATCGGTGAGGTTATCGCCGTAGCGCCTGGCTGCCCCTTCAAAAGTTAAGTGTCTCAAATATTTATTTTCCCCGCGTTTCCCACCATCCGATTGATCTTCCTCAACCTTAAATGCTTCCGGAATTTCAAATTTGGGCAGCAGCACATCCCTGTGCAGGGAATAGGTCTCGATTTTTCCCAAAATCTCCCCAATATTTAAGATCGCTTCCGGTATGTCGGCAAAAAGTGCCTTCATTTCATCTGCAGATTTAAAGTAATACTCCTCATTAGGCAGACCAAAGCGGTAACCACGTCCCCTTCCTTTGGGGGTGGACAGTTTTTCGCCATCCTTGACACAGAGCAGAATATCGTGGGCGTGAGCATCCTCCTTATTTACATAATAGGTATTGTTGGTGGCGACCAATTTGACTCCATGTTTATGGGCCAGTTGAATAAGGCTTGCATTCACACGATCCTCATCTTCCTGCCCGTGTCGCATGAGTTCCAGGTAAAAGTCATCACCGAACTGATCTTTCCACCAGATCAGTGCCTCCTCAGCCTGATTTTCACCCATATTCAGCAATTTTCCCGGTATTTCACCATAAAGATTGCCCGAGAGGACGATCAGATCTTCTTTAAATTGCTCAACGATTTTCCGGTCAATCCGGGGCACATAATAGAAACCATCGGTGTAGGCCAGGGAAGCCATTTTGGCCAGATTGTGATAGCCTTTTTTATTTTTGGCCAGAAATACGATCTGATAACCAAGGTCCTTGAAAGACTTGTCCCGGTGGTTTTCACAGACCTGAAATTCACATCCAACAATAGGAGTAATCGGTTTTTCGGATTTTTTATTGTGATTGAATATTTGATTGACAAAATGAAACGCACCCATCATATTCGCATGATCGGTAATGGCCACCGCTGGCAGGCCCTGTTGTGCTGTGGCCCTGATCAGGTCCGGAATGGCAATAGTGGATTGCAGAACGGAAAACTGGGTATGGTTGTGTAAATGAACAAAAGGGGCATCTTTGAGAATTTCCGGAATTCCGGTCGTTGCTGAGCTGTCCGGAGTTACAACAGTTGTTTTTGCACCTTCCTTTTTTTCTCTTAATTCTTCGGAGGCTCTTTTGAGGTTAATATGGTTTAATCCCGCAGGGGCAATTCGTTCAGGATTTACCTGTTTGAATGCAGCTATAGTATCCGGTCCACATTGTAGCATTGACGCTGAGAATACGTCCGTCCTTATTAATTCAAAAAAGCAGCGGGTGGTAGCTTCCACATCTGCGCTGGCATTGTGGGCTTCCCCAAACGGCAGGTCAAACAAATATTGGTGCAGTTCGGTGAGGGTGGGCAATTTATACCGTCCCCCGCGTCCCCCCGGCAAACGGAGCAACTCTGCAGTCACCTCGGTACAGCTATCCAGAACAGGTAG
>DATGNG010000283.1:0-2673 GCA_035306865.1 Sphingobacteriaceae bacterium | reverse complement strand
GAGGCTCCTTCCTTTACGGTTCAGACGCGATCGGGGGTGTCATACAGATCCATAATGAACCATATAGACCGGAAAACGGATTTTCCGGCAATCTCCAATTGTTGGCAAAGAGCAACAGTAATCTGTTTGGAGGTTCAGCGATGCTAAAGGGAAGGACGGATCATTGGGTGTATGGTGCACGCTACACCTGGCAGTCCTATGCTGATTACAGGGTTCCGGCCGATACGGTCTATGTATATAGTTATGCGGTGCCTCTGCACAAAAGGAAAGTGCGGAATACTGCAGGGCGTGAACGCAATCTGCATTTGTATGGTGGGTATGTGGGAGACCTGTTCCAATCCATCTTTTCTATCAGTCAGGTAATCCAGCGGAGTGGTTTTTTTGCGAATGCGCATGGCCTTGAGCCCCGCCGGGTGGACCACGCATTTCACGATTCTTCCTCAAGGGATCTACAGTGGCCGTTCCAGGAGGTGGAGCATCTGAAGATTATTAATGAGAGTGTCTGGCACGCAGGTCGGCACAGGATGGAGCTGGAAGCCGGGTTCCAGTATAATTTCAGGGAGGAATTTAGTCCATATGTTAATCATGGCTATATGCCGCCCGTCTATCCGGATCCGGATGCGATGGATACACCTCCGACCCTGGAGAGATTGTATGATAAAAAGGTATATTCCCTGAACTTCCGGGATTGTTTTTCGATAGGAAAGCACACCTTTACCGTAGGTTTCAATGGGGAACATCAGGATAATGTTATTGGTGGGTGGAGCTTTCTGACACCGGGCTTCCGGCAATACAGTACGGGGCTCTTTTTGTATGATCAGTTTCGCCTCACGGAAAATAATATACTGCATCTTGCTATCCGAGCGGATCGCAATTCGATTCATATTGAAGAATACCGGGATTGGTTTCCTTCCGGGACTGTCCATGAAAACGGGAAGACCGTTGAAATCCAAGCTGCTACTTTGCCAGCCCCCCAGACAGAATACCTCCTGCGGGCAGCTGATCTGACCCGGACTTTTACCGATTTTGTCTGGTCCGCGGGGATCAATCAACGCTGGGACAGGACGGAACTGAATGTCAATGTGGGTAAGAGTTTCAGGGTGCCTATTGCCAAAGAGTTCGGAGCGAATGGAGTCAATTATCACTATTTCAGCTATGAGAAGGGAGATCCAGATCTGTCCCCTGAGCAGTCTTACCAACTTGATTTGGGGATAGGCTGGTCTGGCACTGATCTTAATGTGAATCTATCTCCTTATTATAATTACTTTACAAACTACATCTACCTGAATCCCACATCCCTTTATGACTATCAATATGGAGCAGGTAACCAGGTTTTTGAATATTCCCAGGCGCAGGTTGCCAGATATGGGGCTGAACTGAGTCTGAACTACCGGTTTTCATCGCAATGGAGTGCAGATATACTGGGAGAATATTTGCGTGCCGAACAATTATCAGGTGAAAAGAAAGGATTTACATTGCCGTTTTCCCCACCTGCTTCCCTTCTTGTGGCCCTTCACTGGACTTCTGGTGACAGCGGACGATCCGTCCAGGGCAGCACCTGGCTGGATCGGCCCTATGCTTCGGTGGATTTGAAATTTTCCGCAGCACAAAACCGGATTGTACCTCCGGAAAAAAAGACGGGGGCCTATTATGTGGTTAATTTGCAGGCCGGAGCCATCCTGCAAGTGGCGAAAACCACCATTCATGTGGATATTCAGGCCAAAAATATTCTGGACACCAAATATATGGAACATACCAGCTTTTATCGGCTGATTGAGATGCCCGAGCAGGGAAGAAATATCGTGCTCTCCATGTCGATTCCTTTGGATTGGACTAAAGGAACAAAGACGACCGGATAAAGACCGTGCAATCAATACAAGATAAGGACAATAAAAAATCAACCGGAATGAAAAATATACGTTTTATATCATTTTCAGGGGCTTTCATACTCCCCTCGTTAGTCGTCTTCATGCTTCTCTTATTAGTTGCCTGCAACAAAGACAGGTATGCCATTGATGATGTTCCGCCAAGCATTGATGTGGGCTTTATGGGAGCATTTCCAAAGCAATGCAGTACCCTCAAACGTGGTGAGACTTTTACTTTCAGAGCCCGCTTTACCGATAATGTTGAGCTGGGCAGTTTCAGTCTGGATATACATCACAATTTTGACCATCACAGTCACAGTACGGAGGCGGGGGAATGTACGCTGGAGCCAGTCAAGGTGCCGATCAATCCATTTGTCCTGATCAAATCCTATGATATTCCGGCCGGAAAGCAAAGCTATGAGGCCGAAATCACGATCACGATCCCGGCAGATGTGGATCCGGGCAACTATCATTTTATGATCATGGTCTCCGATCAAACGGGATGGACCGACATGAAAGGCCTCAGTGTCCATATCACCGAATAGTAAAATTAAACAAGAATAATTTATTAATAATCAAAACAATAAGAAAAATGAAAATCATCAAACAACACCGTTCCATGCTGAGCCTTGCTATCATTGCAGGCCTTATTCTCAGTTTTTCGTCCTGTAAAAAAGATAAGGACCCCATTCCGGATGCCCCGGTCATTACCAACCTGGAAATAGGGAGCGGTAATAACCAGACAGTTACGGCAGGCTCTGACCTGCACTTAGAAGCGCAGATCGTGGCCGAAGCGGGTATTAAGGAG
>DATGNG010000282.1:0-7486 GCA_035306865.1 Sphingobacteriaceae bacterium | reverse complement strand
TGAGGAGTATTATTCTTTTGTGAATGGCCAGCACACCACCCAGGGCGGCACGCATCAGGCGGCATTCCGCGAAGCGGTGGTCAAAACCATTCGCGAATTTTATAAAAAAGATTTTGATGCCTCAGATGTGCGGGCTTCGATCATTGCGGCCGTAGCTATCAAAGTGCAGGAACCAGTCTTTGAATCACAGACCAAAACAAAACTGGGATCGCAGAGCATCGGCCCGGAAGGTCCAACTGTCCGGACTTTTATCAATGACTTCGTCAAAAAAGCATTGGATGATTACCTGCACAAAAATCCGGACACCGCAGAAGCATTGCAGAAACGGATCCAGCAATCCGAAAGAGAGCGAAAAGACATTGCCGGCATCAAAAAACTGGCCAATGAACGGGCGAAGAAAGCTTCTCTGCACAACCGGAAACTGCGAGACTGCAAGATCCATTACGATGATAAACACGAACGCGCCCAGGAAACGACCCTTTTTATTACCGAGGGAGATTCGGCCAGTGGTTCCATCACCAAGTCCCGTGATGTACAGACCCAGGCCGTGTTTAGCCTCAAAGGGAAGCCGCTGAACGCCTATGGATTGACCAAGAAAATCGTTTACGAGAATGAAGAGTTCAATCTATTGCAACATGCCCTCAACATTGAAGATGGGATCGAAGGACTGCGTTACAACAATATAGTTGTCGCCACAGATGCGGATGTGGATGGTATGCATATTCGCTTGCTATTGATGACTTTCTTCCTCCAATTTTTCCCAGACCTTGTCAAAGCAGGGCACGTTTCTATTCTGCAGACTCCCCTGTTTCGGGTCAGAAATAAAAAGGAAACCATCTATTGCTATAGTGAGGAAGAAAAGCAGCGGGCCATCCAGAAATTGGGTGGAAAGCCAGAAATCACCCGGTTCAAAGGCCTCGGCGAGATCTCGCCGGATGAATTCGGACTTTTTATTGGTAAAGATATTCGGCTGGATCCGGTCATTCTTTCCAAAGACCAGAAAATCTTGAGCCTGCTGGAATATTACATGGGAAAAAACACCCCCGACCGCCAGAAGCATATTGTCAATAACCTGCGGGTAGAATTGGAGCTGGAGGAAGTGGTTTAGGTATAGATGCGGGAGAGTTGAGGTTGGGCTTGTGCAACCCGATCTTAGACTCCCAGTACGATCGATGCATCTATATCCAATTTGACACTGATTTCCCTCGCAACCCTTAGTGTTGGTTCACTTTTTCCGGTAAGGTATTCACTTACTCTTGAGGTACTGACTCCCAGTAATTCAGACAACTTTTTTTGGTTCAATCCTCTTTCTACCATTCTCAATTTGACAATATCAGCGAGTATTGGCTTTTTTACAGGGTAATGGCGTTCTTCATACTCCGCAACCCAGTCGGACAATAAGTTTAGCTCGACATACCCTTTGGCTTCTTGATTTTCAATGTTTTCTGAGAACTTTAAAAGTTCCTCAATCCGCTCCACAATGGCTTGATATTCTTTTTCTGTCCGTAGCATCGTTAAATATTTTTTATGTCGCTGATTTGATCGTATTCATCATGCGTGCCGATAAACCGTATATAAACCTTTTTCGCATTAAATGAAATGATTGCAATCAACCTATAATGATTGCCCTTAATATTAAAAATGAAACGGTGATTTCCTACGTAATCAACACTATTGAAATCCTGCCTCAATTCATTGTTATTATCCCAATTCTTAGCTGTAACGGCATGATACCAAAAATTTAAAGAATTTTCACTGTCCGGGTGCAACACTATAAATTCCTTTATTCTTTTGTACGTCACGATCCTCATAGCACCAGATACGATGGGTTTTTATTAGCAAAGATAAGTAAAAAATACAAAAAACAAAATATTATTTTATAAAACAAAATGATAGAAAGGCTGGCTGGCCTAACTGTTTTCCCCGAAATAACGCCTGAGAGAAGCCAGTTGCTTGTTGTTCAGTACCTCCAGCAGTACTTTGTCTTCTGCTTCCCGGATTTTTTTGACGGAGCGAAAGCGGTTGAGGAGTTTGCCGGCGGTGACCTGCCCGATACCGGGAATCTGGTCCAGTTCGGTTCGAAAGGTTTTGCGGCTCCGTTGCTTTCGGTGGAAGGTGATGCCGAAACGGTGGGCTTCATCCCGCAATTGCTGAATGACCCGCAGCGTTTCGGATTTTTTGTCCAGGTATAGCGGGTAGGGGTCGTTGGGGTAATAAATTTCTTCAAGGCGTTTGGCAATACCGATAACCGTCAATTGATTTTCAATGCCCAGCTTGCGGAGACTTTTTAGAGCAGCCGATAGTTGACCTTTTCCTCCGTCTATTACCACCAATTGGGGGAGGGCTTGCTCTTCATCCAGCAATCTGCGGTAACGCCGGAATACCGCTTCTTCCATGGTCGCAAAATCATTGGGACCTTCTACAGTCTTGACATTGAAGTGCCGGTATTCCTTTTTGGAAGGACGCCCGTCCCGGAACACCACTATCGCTGAAACGGGATATTGCCCCTGAAAATTGGAATTGTCGAAGCATTCAATGTGATGGGGCAGCACATTCATCCGCAAATCCCCCTGCATTTTCTTCAAAAGCCTTTCGGTTCGGACCTCTGGATTGAGTTTTTCATACTGCTCCAACCTTTCCTTTTTGAAATAGGCCACGTTTTTCTGAGACAGTTCCAATAGCTTTTTCTTTTCCCCTGCCTTGGGTACTGTAAATTTGAGCCTATCGGAAGAGATATCCAACTTGAAGGGCACCACGATCTCGGTCGAATTGCTATTGAACCGCTCCCGGATTTCTGGGATGGCCAGGGCCAGCAATTCTGCTTCACTCTCATCCAATCTTTTCTTCAACTCGATGGTTTGGGTCTGTATAATCATTCCATTGACCACTTTGAGGAAATTGACAAAAGCATAACTCCCCTCTGATGCAATATTGAACACATCCAGGTTGCTGATCGATGAGCTTACTACCGTGGACTTACTTTGATAGCGATCCAGCAGATCGATTTTTAGCTTGAGTTTGTGGGCCTCTTCATAATCCATGCGGGCAGCAGCGTCCTCCATCTGGCTTTTGATCCGGCGGATCACCCCTGAGATTTTTCCCTCCAGGATATCCCGGATATCACTCAATTTCTTTTCATACTCTTCTTCGGTCTCAAAGCCTTCGCAAGGACCATTGCAGTTGCCAATCTGGTATTCCAGACAAATTTTGAATTTGCCTTTCTGTATATTTTCCTGTGTCAGGGCCAGGTTGCAGGTGCGGAGCGGAAACAGCTCTCGGATAGTATCCATAATGGCGTGCATCATGGCTCCCGATGCATAAGGCCCATAATATTTAGAACCGTCACGGATAACTTTTCGGGTTGGGAAAATACGGGGGAATGGCTCATTTTTGATGACAATCCAGGGGTAGGTCTTGTCATCTTTGAGCATCACATTGTAGCGGGGCTGATGCTTTTTGATCAGACTGTTCTCCAGCAGCCAGGCATCAATTTCGGTATCGACGATGGTAAAGGTAATTTTTCGAATCTTCCGAACCAATACCCGGGTCTTCGCATGGAGTTGTTGTTCAGTGACAAAATACGAGCTGACCCGGTTGCGTAGGTTTTTGACCTTACCTATATAAATAATCTCACCCTGATCATCCCAATATTGATAAACACCGGGCTTGCTTGGCAGACTTTTTATATATTCCCTAATCTCGGCATTATCCATGATATTGCATCAGAATCCCAGGCGGTCGTCAACTCTTGGTTCTTCTTCCCCCATAAATTGCTCGTATTTACTGCAGTCCAATTCCCGAGTCAGGCCACCCTTTGGTAACGGGAAATCACCCACATCATAATTGAGGCTCTTGTCAGCATAGACCTTCTGCATAAACAATCCGAATATGGGTAGAGCTGCCTGGGCACCTTGTCCTTCGGCCATAGAATCAAAGCTGATGCCCCTATCTTCTGCTCCTGTCCAAACCCCGCTTACCAGATGAGGGGTGATCCCTATGTACCAGGCATCCGAATTGTCATTTGTAGTACCAGTTTTGCCTCCCATGGGTTGGGTGAGATGGTATCTCCAGCGCAGACGGCCAGCAGATCCATTGTTGACCACACTCTTGAGCATATCCACCATGATGTAAGCACTTTCACTATTCATCACCTTTACCACTCTGGGCGCATGCTCAAAAATCGAGGTGCCATTTTTATCTTCAATACGTAGAATGTAAATCGGTTCGGTCCAGACCCCATCGTTGACAAAAGCCGAATAGGCACCCACCATATCGTAAACCGATGCTTCGTAGGCGCCCAGGGAAATGGATGGATAAGGGGGGACTTCGGATGTAATCCCCATTCTTTTGGTCAGTGCAGCAACCGGACGTGCACCCACTTCATTTATCAGATAAGCTGTGGCATAGTTCTGTGAATTGGCAAGGGCCTCCCTAAGGGTCACCGGGCTGCCGATAGAAGTCCCCCGCGGGCTCCATTCAGAGGGGGTGCCTTCATTGATAACCAGAGGTTCATTGGGCACTTTGAAACAAGGTGAATAATAGGCATGGTCCACAGCCACCGCATAAGTAAAGGGCTTGGCAGTCGATCCCACCTGACGGGTCCCCATTTTTACCTGATCATATTTGTAGTGCTCAAAATTGATTCCACCTACCCAGGCGCGCACGTAACCGGTATGTGGCTCCATAGACATCATCGAGTTGCGCAGGATCAATTTGTTATAACGGATCGAATCCATTGGGGTCATTGTGGTGTCCCGGTTACCTTCCCAGGTAAACAAGGTCATTTCCACCGGGGTGTCAAAATTCTCCAATATTTCCTGCTCGGTTTTCCCGGCTCTTTTAAGTTCCCGGTAACGATCCGAACGTCTCATTCCGGTTTCTAATAAACGAGCCCTATCTCCACTAAAGGGATCCCTGTTGCGCCATTGGCGGTCAAAGGATTTTTGTAAGCTTTCCATCCATTCTGCCTGAGCCTCCTCAGCATAACGCTGCATTTTGGAATTGATAGTGGTATAAACCCGCAAACCGTCCCTATCCAGATCATAAGGTGAGCCATCTGCTTTCGTGATGGAGCGTTCCCGGAACAATCGCTGGATTTCCTGCTTCATCACCGCCCTGAAATAGGGAGCCAGACCCTCTCCATAAGTAGCGATACGCAATTTGAGATCCAGGGGTTCCTGCCGTGCTGCTTCGTATTCCGCATTGGTCAGAAACCCCTGCTGGCGCATATTATTCAATACGGTGTTCCTTCTGGCCTGGGACCGTTCGGGGTACCGAACAGGCGAATACATACCCGGACCTTTTAACATACCGACCAATAGTGCCGCCTGCTCTGGACTGAGTTGGTCCGGAGTAGAGTTGAAATAGGTGCGGGCTGCTGATTTGATACCAAAGGTATTATAGGCACCGAAATCAACAGTATTGAAATACATGGTGATAATTTCCTCCTTTGTATAGTTGCGTTCCAGTCGCACCGCTGTCACCCATTCCTGAAATTTCTGAATGATCCTTTTACCCGTATTATGGGCCCTTCCCTCCGAAAAGAGATTGAGTGCCAATTGTTGGGTAATGGTACTCGCTCCCTGCTTTTTCCCTATGAGGTTATAAAACAGAATCGTAAACGTCCGGCGAAAATCAATACCCGAATGCCTGTGGAAGCGCTTGTCCTCGGTTGCAATCAGCGCATTGATCAAATGAGGCGAAAGCTCACTGTATTTGACATTGGATCGATTCTGGACAAAATAAGTCCCCAGCACCACCCCGTCATCCGAATAAATTTCTGTAGCCAGATTGCTTTTGGGGTTTTCCAGATCCCGGAAGGTAGGCAGCGACCCGAACAGCCCCATCCTCACGCTGAAAATAAAAAGAAATGCAAATAGCACCCCCGAAATCAGCAGGATCCAGAGATTTCGGGTATATCTGGCTATATCTTCCCGGGTCAATTTGTTTTCTTTTTTCTTCGGACGAATCATGCTACGTTCTAACTATTAAGGTAATAAAAAGTAAAGCTATTATTGAGCAATGTAAAAATGGTAATAATCATCGATCTTACCAAAATCAGATAGTGTGCCAAAAATAGATTCTGTCACAATAAATGTATGATAAACCTCGGCCGGGATCCTCATCATTTCTCCGATCAGGGGTAAAAAACGTGCTTCATAGATTTTTGCTTCCTGAAAAGTGGAGAATGGACCCATATATAATAATTGAGATTCGTCATTTACTCTTTTCAATTGGTGGGAAATGCTTGCTTCCGGATAGCGACTTCTATTAAACTGACCAATTCCAAAGCGGGAGGGGGCCAAATTCACCGTAGGGTGCATCACATGGACTACAAAGAAGTAGGTGGCCGAATCAGGTAACAAGCTAATATCCCGGAATGGATTTTCCTGAGTGCCTGCCAGAGAAGTATTGTTTCCATCCAATTGGGTAGTAGTGATTGGGTTTTCGTCCGTCACCCTGTTAGTTGAGATTCCGCTTTGTGAAGCAGCGCCTGTAATGGGTGCCTGGGTCCTGGTCTGTTGACTGCCCTTTATCACCAACTGAGGCCATTGGGTAAGGCCCGGTTCATCTAAAAACTTATTACTTACGCCTTCCCGTCCAACAATCGCATACTCCCTCCCTTCAAACTTTGTGGGGTTTTGCGCTATAAAAGCCAGGTGCTGCAATACCAGGGGAGTGACCAGGCTGTCATCCGGGAATCGGCTCACAATCTGCTGCAACGAACGCTCAAAATGCTCCACGGGAGAGGTCCGCCCAATGGCCAAAGCCTTCAAATAGGCCAACTGCGCATTTTCGGCGGTCTCGCCAACCATTCGGATAATTTCTTGAAATCCCCCATTCACATATTGGGCATAAAGTCGTTCGTACAATTCGTTGGCCCGCTGTTTATCTGCCTCCATTTCCTGAAGGTAGTTCGGATCCAGTATGATTTTGCTATAGATGCTTTGGGGGTAGGTTCCCAGAATTTTATCCCGATAAACCATGGCCTCCCGTTGTCCACCCGCTTGATGAAGCTGGTATAAATTGAAATACCAGGATGCGGCCTGATCATCCTGTGGGAAACGCTCCAGCAAGGACTGATAGGAGTTGATACCCGCCGGATAATCCATAAGGTTGAAACGATATATTTCTCCGTTTTGTGCCAATGCGGATTTGATCATTTCCCGGGAGGCATTCAGCGACTCCTGATCCTCCGGGATATGGGTGTACAAATCCTGCTTTATCCATTCCGCGAATGCGGTGCTATCACCCAACAGGTCACTTTCCCAGCCCGTCATAGTAGCTCCATTTTCAGCAACAGTACTGTCCGCTGCAGTCAATGGCTTGTCCACGGGAGGTGAACCCAGCAGATTACCGCTGCCTGATTCCCCGGTAACAGTAGCTTGTTGAATTTGCTGTGAATCATTCCAGCGCCAATTGTCCTGCTCCGGGCGATTGCCCCAGCGGCGGCGAAATGCGGCCATCCCCATTCCTACAGCATCCG
>DATGNG010000281.1:0-13904 GCA_035306865.1 Sphingobacteriaceae bacterium | reverse complement strand
GACATCAGTCTGGTCAATTTATCCGGGAGTGGAATGGTTGGGAGATCCGGATTTAGTGGGCGATTGTTCTCCATGCTTGCCCGGGAACAGATAAATGTAGTCCTGATCACACAATCCTCCTCGGAGCGTAGCATTACTTTCGCAGTTCAGCCCCATGACCTGCTCCGTACCCAAGAATTGATAGGGAACGAATTTGAGCTGGAGATCGAAGCCCATAAATTGGTCATGCCAGAAATAGAAGATAATTTGTCCATACTCGCCATTGTAGGGGAGAATATGAAAAACTCACCTGGAATGTCCGGAAAATTGTTTCATGCCCTGGGAAGAAACGGTATCAATGTAAGAGCCATCGCCCAGGGTTCGTCCGAACTGAATATTTCGGTCATCATTGCCAAATCCGACCTGGTCAAAGCAATGAATGCGGTGCATGATGCGTTTTTCGCCCAGCTCAACAAAACCCTGAATGTTTTTGTGGCCGGCACCGGCAATATTAAAGCAACGTTTTTTGAACAATTGAAGCAACAACACGACTTTTTGTTGGAAAACAATGATTTAGAGATCAAAATCATCGGCATTTGCAATTCCCGCAAACAGCTTGTCCAATCGGAAGGCTTGTCACTTGAGCATTGGCAATCCGACCTGCAAACACAAGGCCAGCCGGCTGACTTCGAAAAATTTGTCCAACTTATGGAAGAGTTGAACCTGCCAAATTGCGTTTTTGTGGACAATACGGCATCTCAGGTATTGCCCGATTATTACGAACGAATATTTAGCGCGAATATTTCAATTGTCACCTGCAATAAAATTGCCAATTCGGGCTCCTATCAACAATATTTTCAACTCAAAACTGCTGCAAGGAAGTATGGTGTCGATTTTTTATATGAAACCAATGTAGGTGCCGGACTGCCTATCGTGAGGGTGCTGAATGATTTGATGCTTAGTGGAGACAGGATACTGAAAATTGAGGCGATTCTGTCGGGAACTATTTCCTACTTATTCAACAATTACAACAATTCCCGAACCTTTTATGACGTTGTCCGCCAAGCCCATGATCTGGGATATACAGAGCCGGATCCCAGAGATGATCTGAATGGCACTGATTTTATCCGAAAAATGTTGATTCTCGGCCGGGACGCTGGTTACCCTATTGAGGCAGAGGAGGTGTCTATGGTTTCCATAATGCCCAAAGCTTGCCGGGAAGCATCTACCGTAGAGGCGTTTTATCAGCAATTGGCCCTATCGGAATCTCATTTTGAATCCATGAAAAATGAGGCGGAAGCTGCAGGAAAAGTGCTTCGTTATATCGGAAAGTTGGAGGAAGGTAAGGTCAATATTTCCCTGGAAATGGTCGGAACCGAACATCCGTTTTTTCATTTGTCCGGCAGTGATAATATTATCGCTTTTACCACTGAACGCTATAAGGATCGTCCATTATTAGTCAGGGGACCGGGTGCAGGTGCAGCAGTTACCGCAGCCGGTGTATTTGCTGACCTTGTGAAAACTATGTGAATAATGTAAATTGCATAAATAAAATGAAAGATCAAGTACGTGTATTTGCACCCGCCACCGTGGCCAATATGATTTGTGGCTATGATATTCTGGGTTTTGCACTCGACCGCCCGGGGGATGAGGTGCAGATGCGGATCAGTGAAGGACCAGGGGTGCATATTGTGCAGATTTCGGGCGATGAGGGGCGGCTGCCGATGGACCCCGAAAAGAACACAGTAAGTGCGAGTGTGAAAGCCCTGCTTAACGCTTTGGGTAAGGAGGATATAGGACTGGAAATTGTATTGAAAAAACAAATGCCCATTGGTAGTGGCTTGGGGTCCAGCGCAGCCAGTACGGTGGCGGGTCTTTTTGCGGCCAATTATCTGCTGGGTGAGCCTTTGACCCGGCAAGAATTGCTTCCCTTTGCCATAATGGGGGAAGAGTTGGCTTGTGGTTTTGGCCATGCAGACAATGTCGCCCCCTCCCTGTTGGGCGGAATAACCCTGATCCGAAGTTACGAACCTTTGGATGTGATCAATCTGCCCGTTCCCAAGGATTTACATGTATCGCTGATCTTCCCTCATGTAGATGTTCCAACCAGAGATGCGCGCAAGATGATAAAAGAACAGGTTCCCCTTAGGGGAGCCGTGAAGCAATGGGGTAATGTCGCAGGTTTGGTCGCGGGTTTATATACTTCGGATTATGGGCTGATCGGCCGCAGCATGCAGGATGATTTGATAGAACCGGTCCGATCCATTTTGATCCCGGAATTTGAAGTGCTCAAAAAGATCGCACTTGAAAATAAAGCGCTGACCTTTGGGATTTCGGGTTCCGGACCATCGGTTTTTGCGCTTTCGGCAGACGGAAGTACCGCAATGAACATTACCACCTCGCTTGAACGGCATTTGAACAAGGTTGGTATAGGCTGCAATGCATACGTGTCCCGGATCAATCCCACCGGGCCCCAAATTTTGACTAAATAATATTTCTAAAAATAAAATCATGCTTCTTTACAGTACCGGCAATAAAAACTTGAGGATTCCGTTTCAGGAAGCCATTTTCAATAGCTTACCTTTGGAAGAAGGCTTGTATATGCCGATGGAAATTCCACGCTTAGATCCTCTGTTCCTGCGCCAATTGCCCCAATATGATTTGCCTGAGATTGCATTTGAGGTCGCAAAGACCCTTTTGGGAAACGCAATTCCACAGGCGGATTTGAAAAACATTGTGCATGAAGCTATAAATTTCCCGGCACCGATCAGGATCCTGGATAAAGGACTGGCAGTATTGGAACTTTTTCATGGCCCATCGCTGGCGTTCAAAGATTTTGGGGCCCGTTTTATGAGCAGGATTATGGGTTATTTTTTGGATCCGCAGGAGAAAATGCTGGATGTTTTGGTGGCGACATCCGGAGATACCGGAGGGGCGGTTGCCCTTGGGTTTTTGGGGGTCAAAGGCATCCGGGTCACAATTTTATACCCCAAAGGCAAGGTCAGTCCAATTCAGGAGCTGCAGCTGACCACCAACGGACAAAATATCCGGGCACTGGAAGTGGATGGAAGTTTTGATGATTGTCAGGCACTTGTCAAACAGGCCTTCCGGGATCCTCAACTTCGGGATTCTCTACGGCTCACTTCGGCCAATTCGATCAATATCGCCCGCCTGCTGCCCCAGACTTTTTATTATTTCCATGCCTGGGCACAAATTTTAATGCAGGGTATTCCCAAAGTGGCTTTTGTGGTGCCCAGCGGAAATTTTGGAAATATAGCCGCAGGAATATTGGCTTGGAAAATGGGCTTGCCAGTCCACCAATTTGTGGCGGCAACCAATGCAAATGATACGGTCCCCCGTTTTTTGTCAAGTGGAATTTATAAACCAAAACCGGCAGTTCCCACTTTTTCAAATGCCATGGATGTAGGTGATCCCAGCAATTGGACGCGTATTATGGATCTTTTTGATGGGGATACGTCAACGCTCAAACAACAATTTTCTGCCTATGCATTTTCTGATGCAGAAACCAGGGAAGCCATTGCCCATCTTTATGATCAATATGCTTATGTGGCCTGTCCCCATACCGCGATTGCCTGGAAGGCAGCTACGGAATTTAGGCAAAAGGAGCCAGGAGACTACGCTGCGGTGTTTTTGTCAACCGCCCATCCCTGTAAATTTCCAGATGTAATTCCGCAGGAAATATTGGGAACCCTGCCTCTGCCCAAGCAAGTTATAGGGTTGGAAGCCAAGAAAAGCCACAAAATCAGTATGAAAAATGATTACCGGAATTTTCAGCAATTTTTGTTGGAGAATTTGGAGAATTAGGCTTCAGCCAATTTTGAACAGGAATGCGCCAAGAACCTTATCATCCCAGGTCAAATTGCATCCAGACATCTTCATTTCGGCCATATACAAAATATCCGGAATTGATGATTTCCGCCAAAATCTCTACATCATCAGCAGGGTAAAGGCCCGGCGTCCGCAAATATTCAGGATGATGGATCAAATACACCTGATTGTTTTTGACGGCATTGGTGTCCGGCCAAAAAGACGAGGATAGCGTGGCAGGCAATTCTCCAAGTAGATTTGCTACTGGTTTGTCTGACAAAATAATAAGGACTTCAGGGGCAAAATCTGCTTGTGAAGGGTCGGTTTGAGGTATTCCTCCAGCCAAGCGGATGGCCTGATCTACATAGGTCTCCCGGGCAAATTGCCATGGAGCGGTCTCCCGCAAATACGTTACTTTGGTGCGTTGGGAATCGGGGATGAATTTGAGTTTGTGGATAACGATACCTATCCGTTCCTCAATATTCTCAATTTCGTCTGGCCTGTGGTTTGCGCCAACAAAAGCTTGCAATGAATGGTATGCGTCTCCCATGGACGCAAAGTTAAGAATATTCCGCTTATTGCATTCTGAAAAATCTGCTACCAGCGGAAAATTACGTGGAAAATATTGACTTCCGGCAATTTGATAAAGGAAGCAGATAATTGAATCTTCTCCTGAATCATTTCACTGCCTGAATGAAGCCCCATCAGCACTAAGGCCACAAAAAAGGGAATAGTCAACAATAAAAAGGGAGAAGTATTTTTTATAAACTTTTTCATTATGTTCTATTGCGAATTAATAACAATTTTCAACAATACAAAGTAATGAATAAAGAGTGGTACCCTAAAATTTATTAGACAAATCTCCCGATTTTATCGACAAACCGGAAAAAAAAGTCCAAACTATGTATAAAATTTAGTAAAATTGCCTCTACTTTGTGTTTTGGTGACCAATTTAATATGCAGAATCGCATTCGATGTATGGCAGTAGATGATGAGCCCCTGGCACTGGAGCTGATCAGCGAATATATTGAGAACACACCCGAACTGCAGTTGTCTGCAACGACTACCCAAGCAGAAGAGGTAATGGAATTGGTGGAGAAACACGGGATAGAATTGCTGTTTCTGGATGTGCAGATGCCGAGGATGACCGGGATTGAGGTGATTAAAAAACTGGATGGTCGTTGTGCAGTAGTGCTGACTACAGCCTTTCCGCAGTATGCGCTGGATGGATTCGAATTGGAGGTGGTGGACTATCTGCTCAAGCCCATCTCACACGAGCGATTTAGTAGGTCGGTGCAGAAAGTATTGGAAAAGTTCAAACTCGATCAATTGCGGGGAAATGAATCTTCCGCTCAGGATCATTTTTTCGTCAAAACCGATTACAAAACCCAGCGGATCAATTACAGCGAGGTGCTATACATTGAGGGGCTGAAGGATTATGTATCTATATATACCGATACTGGTCGGGTGGTGAGCCTTCAGGTGATGAAGAAACTGGAAGAATTTTTACCTCCAGACCGATTTGTGAGGGTGCATCGGTCTTATATAGTAGCGTTGGATCGCATCCGGCAGGTGGAGAAAAAGCGGTTGTTTATAGAGGAGCGGGAAATTCCGATAGGGGAGACCTACCGTGACCAATTTTTCAAAACTTTTCAACCACGACAGACCTAAACCGGGGATTTTAAAAAAAATTTCTATCCTCATTTTTAATTTATATCTTTGCAGGCTCATTTATGGGATTGTGAAATACTTGAAATCATATCGGATACAGTTTTCTGGGCTGGCTACTGGAAAACATAGTTTTGCCTTCGATATTGATAAGAAGTTTTTTGATTGTTACCCTTTTTCCATTGTAAAAGATGGGGCTCTGGTAGCAAATGTGACGCTTGATAAGCAGGCAACTATGATGATCGCTGATTTTTTGATCAGCGGAAAGTTGAGGCTGAGTTGCGATACTTGCCTTCGGGAATTTGACAGGAATGTCAGTATTGAAGCCCAGTTGCTGGTCAAGTTTGTGGGGGATGATGTATCCGAAATCACGGATGATATCATCGTCCTGAACAGGAATGATTTTGAGTTTTCAATAGCCGATTTTTTGTATGAGCACATTAATTTGGCCGTTCCACATTATGTGAGATGTGATGAAGAGCTCGATGGCAGAGGCTGTGATGAAGCAATGCTTGCAGTCCTCAACGAATTGGAGCCCAAGGTGGAAGAAGATTCGGCAGATGATACAATTGATCCCAGATGGGAGATGTTAGAGAAATTAAAGAATAATAATTAATATAATTTAAAAAACGAGATGGCACATCCAAAACGTAAAACGTCCAAATCCAGAAGAGATAAACGTAGGACGCATTATAAGGCTGAAAAGCCAGGTTTGACCGTTTGTAAAGAGACCGGCGCTGTGCATTTACCCCACCGGGCTTATACCGTGGACGGAAACCTTTACTACAATGGCAAGTTGCTGATTGAGAAAGCAACAGTAGCATAAAACCTTCTTCTAAATAACCATCCCATAGTACGTATTTTATTTTTTATGCGTTACTTTGGGATGTTTTACGTATTATTGAATTCTAATCATAATAACGAATGAAGATCGGTTTAGACATCATGGGAGGCGATTTTGCTCCTCAATCAACTGTACAAGGAGCCATTATGGCTGCAAAACAGATGGGGGAGAACCAAAAGATCGTTTTGATTGGTGACGAAGCAGCCGCCAGAGAAATCATTGAACAAGCAGGAGAAGACCCTGCTTTTTTTGAATACCACCATGCGCCGGATGTTATCGGAATGGGTGAACACCCGGCCAAAGTTTTCGCCAAAAAACCAAATTCCAGTATCAGCCGCGGATTTCAATTATTGAAAGAAGGAGCGATCGATACCTTTGCATCAGCCGGAAATACCGGTGCGATGTTGGTAGGTACTATGTTTAGTGTCAAGACCATTCCTGGTGTGTTAAGGCCGGCAATTGCCACAAATGTGCCCAAGATACAGAATGGTTCGGGTCTGTTGCTGGATGTAGGCGCCAATGCGGATTGTAAGCCAGAAATGCTGGCACAGTTTGGATTATTGGGTAGCCTTTATCTGGAGCATGTGATCGGTGTGGAGAAACCTACCGTGGGATTGCTAAACATTGGAGAGGAAGAAGAAAAGGGTAATATGCTGACCCAGGCCACCTATCCGTTGCTTGCTGCGAATCCCCGTCTCAATTTTATTGGTAATATTGAAGGCAGGGATGTGTTTGATGATAAAGTGGACGTCATAGTGGCCGACGGTTTTACTGGCAATGTGGTGCTTAAGCTGGCTGAATCTTTTTATGTAATGACCTTGAGAAAGGGTTTCAGGGATGAATTTTTCGACCGCTTCAATTATGAACAATACGGCGGAAGTCCTATTTTGGGAGTCAATGCTCCGGTGATCATAGGGCATGGAATTTCAAGCCCAGAGGCAATTAAGAATATGTTGTTGCTTTCCAAAACAATGAAAGAAACAGCCATTGTAGAAAAGATTAAATCTGTTTTCAATTAGAGAGATGACAAGTTCAAAAATTAGAGCAGCAATTACGGCCGTCAATGGTTATGTGCCTGATTATATTCTAACCAACGAGGAACTGGAGACCATGGTGGATACCAATGACGAATGGATTACCTCCAGAACCGGAATCAAGGAAAGACGCATTCTCAAGGGTGAGGGTAAGGCAACCTCCGACCTGGCAGTACCCGCTGTTTTGGGTCTTTTGGAGAAGAGAGGTATTGGCCCGGAAGAAATTGAAGCTATTGTCTTTTGTACAGCCACTGCGGATATGCCTTTTCCGGCAACGGCCAATATCCTTGCTGATAAAATCGGTGCGGTCAATGCCTGGGGCTTTGATTTGCTGGCTGCCTGCTCTGGTTTCCTGTATGGTTTGGCCACTGGTGCCCAGTTTATAGAATCCGGCAAACATAAAAAAGTGTTGGTAGTAGGTGCCGATAAAATGTCTTCTATTGTGGATTATACGGATCGCACTACCTGTATTCTGTTTGGAGATGGATGCGGGGCGGTTTTATTAGAGCCCAATGAAGAAGGCCTGGGGGTGATGGATTCAATTTTGAAGAGCGATGGTTCCGGGCGTGAATACCTTAAGATCAAAGCCGGGGGATCCCGGATGCCGGCTTCCCATGAAACCGTAGCTAACAGATTGCATTATGCTTATCAGGAAGGACAGGCTGTGTTTAAATTTGCCGTGACCAAAATGGCGGACGTCTCGGCCGAAATTATGGAAAAAAACAATCTGACAGCAGATGATGTAGCCTGGCTGGTTCCCCATCAGGCCAACAAAAGGATCATTGATGCAACCGCCAACCGTATGGGTGTAGGTACCGATAAGGTGATGATCAATATCCAGCGCTATGGCAATACAACCACGGCCACCATTCCGCTGTGCCTGTGGGAATGGGAGAATAAACTAAAGAAAGGAGACAATCTGATCCTGGCGGCATTCGGGGGTGGATTCACCTGGGGGTCAGTCTATCTAAAATGGGCTTACGACCCGAAAGATTGATAAAGATCGATATGGAATGCTAATTTCTTGCTAAAACTAAAATATTCAATTAAATTTGATTTATTAATCAAACCTGTATAGACTATGAGTATGGACATCAAACAGATTCAGGACCTGATCAAATTCGTTGCGAAATCAGGTGTCAATGAAGTGTCAATCGAAGAAAAAGATTTTAAAATCACAATAAAAACCAATCAGGAGCCAACTTATGTGACCGCTACAGTTCCAACACCGGTAGCAGCACCACAGGCACCAGCCACTCCGGCCCCAGCTCCGGCAGCAACAACTGCCGCTCCAGCTACTGAAACCCCGGCCGCAGCTGAAAAATCCAATTTGGTCACCATCAAATCCCCTATGATCGGTACGTTTTATCGCTCATCCAGCCCTGACAAACCACCGTTTGTCAATGTAGGAGATGAGATTACGGCTGGTAAGGTTATCTGCATTGTGGAAGCAATGAAGCTTTTCAATGAGATCGAATCGGAGATTTCCGGTAAGATTGTAAAAGTATTGGTGGACGATGCCCAGCCGATTGAGTATGACCAACCCCTATTTTTGGTAGATCCGAGCTAATTGCCGGAAATTTATTTTATTGAGATAGTATGTTTAAAAAAATATTAATTGCCAACCGGGGTGAGATCGCATTGCGTATCATCCGCACCTGCCGTGAGATGGGGATCAAGAGTGTTGCTGTGTATTCTACAGCAGATCGGGACAGCCTGCACGTGCGTTTTGCGGATGAGGCAGTTTGTATTGGTCCTCCGCCCAGTAAAGATTCTTATCTGAACATTCCCAACATAATTTCAGCCGCAGAGCTGACCAATGCGGATGCTATTCATCCGGGTTATGGATTCCTTTCTGAAAACGCGCGCTTTTCTTCCATTTGCAGCCAGTATGGCATCAAATTTATAGGTGCTACCGCTGATCAGATTGAGCAAATGGGAGATAAAGCTTCGGCCAAGGAAACCATGAAAAAGGCTGGTGTGCCAATTGTGCCCGGTTCTGATGGCTTGTTGACTGATGTCAAGGAAGGGATCAAAATCGCCAATGAAATTGGATATCCGGTGATCTTGAAGGCTACCGCTGGTGGTGGAGGGCGCGGAATGCGTATTGTGTGGAAGGATGAAGAGTTTGAGCCTGCCTGGGATTCTGCAAGGCAGGAAGCAGGTGCAGCTTTCGGCAACGATGGAATTTATCTGGAAAAGTATGTAGAGGATCCCCGGCATATTGAAATTCAGGTTATCGGTGACCAATATGGAACGGTTTGCCATCTTTCTGAGCGGGACTGCTCTATTCAGCGCCGCCATCAGAAGTTGGTGGAAGAATCACCTTCACCTTTTATGACACCAGAGCTACGCCAGCAGATGGGCGATGCCGCAATCAAAGGTGCTATGGCTGTCAATTATGAAGGAGCTGGAACCATTGAGTTTTTGGTGGATAAGCACCGTAATTTCTATTTTATGGAAATGAATACGCGGATTCAGGTGGAGCATCCGGTCACTGAAGAAGTAATCAATTTTGATCTGATCAAAGAACAGATAAAGGTGGCTGCCGGGATTCCGATTTCGGGAAAAAACTATGAGCCAACCATGCATTCCATAGAATGCCGTATCAATGCAGAGGATCCCTTCAACAACTTTCGGCCTTCGCCGGGTAAAATCACCAACTTCCATGCTCCAGGCGGGCACGGGGTGCGGGTTGATACCCATGTTTATGCAGGCTATGTAATTCCTCCAAACTATGATTCCATGATTGCCAAGCTGATCTGTACCGCACAGACCAGGGAGGAAGCGATCAGTACAATGGAGCGGGCTTTGAGTGAATTTGTAGTAGAAGGGTTGAAGACCACTATTCCACTACATCTGAGGTTGATGCGGGATCCGAATTTTAGAGCTGGAAATTTTACGACCAAGTTTATGGAGACCTTCGACCTGAGTGAGGATTGATTTCCGGGAGGAAGGGAAAATGAGCAAACTGTCAAGTAAAAAGCTGATTGCCGCCATCAAAGACAAAGGCAAGAACCTGGAAGCGGAGATGTCATTTTTTGAGCATCTCGAGGTTTTGCGTTGGCATTTGGTGCGCTCGGCTATTGCCGTTGGCGTTTTTATGGTGCTTGCTTTTGCCTTTTACGATTTCATATTCGACGATATCGTGATGGGACCCAAGAGTCCTGATTTCTGGACTTATAGGATGATGTGCCGATTGGGTGAATGGCTCAATATCCAGGGGTTTTGTGTCACTGAAGTGCCTGGCATCATTATAAATACCCAAATGGCAGGGCAATTTATTATGCAGATCAATTCTTCTTTGCTGATCGCTGTCATGCTGGGTTTCCCTTACCTGCTTTATGAGATCTGGCTGTTCATCAAACCTGCGCTTACCGATGTGGAAAGGCGGTCAGCCAGTGGGTTTGTATTGTACGCCACTTTGTTATTTGTCCTTGGTGTGTGCTTTGGCTATTTTGTGGTTACTCCATTATCCATTAATTTCCTTGCCAATTATTCAATAAGTGACTCTATTTCCAACACCATTACTATCCAATCCTACCTTTCTTTTGTAGCTACCCTTTCTCTGGGTTGTGGGATCGTGTTTGAGTTGCCGATAATCGTTTATATACTTTCCAGGATAGGATTGCTGACTCCACAATTTATGCGCTCTACCCGCCGATATGCAGTGGTGGTCATACTATTGATCGCTGCAATTATCACGCCTACTCCGGATGTTATCACTATGCTGACGGTGAGTTTTCCAATGTTTTTGTTATATGAGTTCAGTATTTTGATTTCTGCCAGGGTTTTCCGTAAATTGCAAAAGAAAGAATTACAGTTTTATCAGGGGACTGAAAAATAGGGTAAGGATTTTATCAGAGAACTGAAAATTAAGATAAAGATGTCAGGATCAATTAGAATTGCTATAGGTGGGGATCACGCCGGATTTGAGTATAAAAGTAGCCTGATCGCCCATTTATTGGGTAAAGGATTTGAGGTGAAGGATTTAGGTACCCATTCTGCTGATTCGGTGGATTACCCGGATTTTGCCCATCCTGTGGCTTCCGCAGTGGAAGGATCTGAATTTGAGTTTGGGGTTTTGATTTGTGGAAGTGCCAATGGGGTAGCAATTACGGCCAATAAGCACCAGGGAATACGTGCTGCAATTTGCTGGACTGAGGAAATTGCGGCTCTGGCCCGTCAGCATAATGACGCTAACGTACTTTGTATTCCGGCTCGATTTATCTCTGAATCCGAAATGAAAGCCATAGCTGACCGGTTTTTTTCTACGGATTTTGAAGGGGGAAGGCATGCTAATAGGGTGAATAAAATTGCCTGCCAGTGATATTTATGCCAGATTTTTCCTGCCAGTGATTTTGAAAAAAAAGTAAAATTATAAATCTATTTAAACATGAGAAAACCATTATTAGTGTTATTGGCTGCCTTCTTTTGTGGTAGCGTTTTTGCGCAGGTGAATCCTGACCCTATTCAGAAGAAATTTGCTGCTGAAATTACAGTGGAGAGTGCTTACAAGCATCTTTCTGTGCTGACATCCGACGAGTTTGCCGGTCGTGGAACCGGAGAGATCGGTGCAGCAAAATCTGCTGAATATATCAAGAATGAATTTCAGCGTTTGGGTCTGCAAGGGATTGTTGATGGATCTTCCTATTACCAACCGGTACCCCTTGCGAGATCAACTTTTGAAGTTTCCAATTTTGAATTGAATAAAAAGCAGTTTGAAAACGGAAAACATTTTATGGTTTCGGGCTCGGGACCTGCGACCACTATTCGTGAGAATGATTTCGTATTTATCGGATATGGAATTTCCGAAGGAGCCTATGATGATTTTGCTGGGGTTGATGTAGCTGGAAAGGTGGTGTTGCTAATCAATGAAGGAGAGCCGATGGATGCCCAGGGAAATTCCCGCATCACTGGCACTAAAGAATCGTCTGAATGGAGTACTTCAAGGAATAAGCGTTTGCAGGCTGTGAATGCTAAAGGTCCTAAGGTGATTCTGGCTGTATCCAGCACTGTTGCCAGTACATTGGAGCGTTTTGGAAGTCGTATGAACCGTCCTCGGATTGCATTGGAGGAAAGTCTTGTTGGAGGCCCCAATCAGAATGCAGCAACTGTTTTCAATTTGACAGAAGAAGCAGCAGATCAACTGCTGGCCGCGTCTAAAAATTCTTTGGCTGGTTTGAAAGATGCGATTAATAGTTCTGGAAAGGCTCAGAGTAAAAAGCTTAAAGGCCAAATTCGTGCTTCTTACGGCGCCAAAATTGAGCCATTTGCCGACAATAACGTGTTGGGTTACCTGGAAGGTACAGATAAAAAAGATGAGGTGGTGGTTATTATGGGGCATTACGATCATGATGGTAAAACAGCTGATGGTACAATTTTTAGAGGTGCTGATGATAATGGTTCGGGAACTGTAGGTGTGCTTGAAATTGCACGTGCTTTCAGTAAGGCTGCCCAGGATGGCCACCGTCCTCGCAGAAGTATTTTGTTTATAGGTTTATGTGCCGAGGAGAAAGGGCTGATTGGTTCGAGATATTACACTGAAAATCCTATTTTACCACTGCAAAACACTGTGGCAGCGTTGAATATGGATATGATTGGCCGGATCGATGACAAACACTTGCTGGAAAACCACAATTACATCCACGTAATGGGTGCTGATAAATTGAGTTCGGAATTACATGAGATCAATTATACGGCCAATGCAACTTACACGCATATGGAGTTGGATACGACTTACAATGATCCAAATGATCCACAGCGTTTATATTACCGTTCGGATCATTACAACTTCGCAGCGAAAGGAATCCCGTCGATTTTCTATTTCAGTGGATTGCATCCGCATTACCATACTCCGGAGGATACTATCGATAAGATTGATTTCGAAATGATGGTAAAACGTGCCCGTTTGGTATTTCATACCGCTTGGGAGTTGGTGAATAGGGAGAAGAGGATCATAGTGGATTCAAATAAACCTTAATTCAGGCTGTGTGCAGCGCTGCTGCCCAATGCCTGAATTAAGGTTTATTTGAATTGGGTAGGGGAAATTAGGCAGGCGTCCTGTTAGGGCGCCTGTTTTTTTTGTTTTTTTGTGGCTGTGTGCAGCGCTGCTGCCCAATGCCTGAATTAAGGTTTATTTGAATTGGGTAGGGGGGAATTAGGCAGGCGTCCTGTTAGGGCGCTAAGAGTCATATTTGGGCTCACATAAGTTTTCATTTCGGAAAAACACATTTGTGGTTTTCACCAAAACACAAAATCCCCAAATTCATGCGAATTTGGGGATTTTGAAATTCCGCAAAAACCTCTCTTTTTGCGGAAAAGTGACTCTGAAATAACACATACCTATTATTGAAAAACCTATTTCCGAGAAATGAATTCATTTCTCGGAAATAGGTTTTTTGGGAAAAGGCCCATATGTGGAAAAGTTTTTGGCTGTAGTTTTTTCTCCCTCACCTGAGGCCCAAAATTTAAACGGCCTTATTATCGCGTGGTTGTATCAAATCTTACCGGCAGGGTGATCTTTGTTCGTACTTTTTTCCCATTTTGAA
>DATGNG010000280.1:0-6293 GCA_035306865.1 Sphingobacteriaceae bacterium | reverse complement strand
GCCGACAATCGCCATGAAACTATCAAAAGCAGTGATGGTGTGCCCAATGATCTGATGTGGTCGGAATGTGTGCGGATCGGCAACTTGTTAGCTGACGAAGCTTTACGAATCGTCAGCCAAGCTAAGCCTCTGTTGAACCCGCAACTCCAGTCCGTTTCCAAAATGGTGGATTTCCCGGTGGGTTCTCCCATCATGCAATATATCCTTGCCAACTCTCCGCTTAGCTATATCAGTGCAAGCCCAAACCAGGTGAGTACCAGGGTCAACGCTCTCCAAATCGGCCCCGCCAGAATACTGACCATACCCGGTGAAGCCTTGCCCAATGTGGGGTACTACCTCAAGCGCAACATGGACACCCAGTTTCCATTCCTTTTTGGCTTGACCAATGATGCTTTTGGGTACATGATGGCAAAAGTTGATTATGACAGTTTCCGAAAGTATGATTACATTACTCGTACCAGCTTGGGTGAAATGACGGCGGAGATTTACATGAAAGAGGCCTTGGAGCTGGTTGGAAAGTTAAGAGTGGAAGTAGGAATGGAAGAATAACCCCATTCTATTAATATACAAAAAATTTACGAAAAATCAAAATGAAAAAATTTTTACTGTGCACCGGCTTAGTGTTATTCTTATTTGTTGGGGTGGGATATGGACAGGCCGGAGACCGTGTAATCACACCCGAAAATGCGTTGGAAAGCTATCTTGAACGCTTGGATCCAAGCTATAGCTGGAAGATACACGAGCAATTCAAAGAGGGGCCGGTGACGGCCTATATGGTGGAGCTGACTTCCCAGACCTGGATGGGCCATGTATGGAAACACCAGCTCACGGTGATTGTTCCCAAAAAAGTGCGGAGTAAAACGGCCTTGATGTTTATTGACGGGGGCAGTTCTGAGGATGATGGTAGTGTACGTTGGCGGGATCCCCGTAAAGATGGGATTGTGTTGGGTGTGGCAAGGATTGCAGTACAAAATCGGGCGATCGTTGCTATTTTGAAGAATGTGCCCCGCCAGCCGTTGTATGGTGGCAAAAGGGAAGATGCGCTGATCTCCATGACCCTGCACAATTTCAAGAATGACGGAGATTATACCTGGCCACTACTGTTTCCAATGACAAAGAGTGCGTTGCGGGCCATGGATGCCATTCAGGAATTTTCTACCCAGCATTTAAACAAAACAGTTGACGGTTTTGTGGTTTCCGGAGCATCCAAAAGGGGCTGGACGACTTGGCTGACAGCTGCGTCGGGCGACCCCCGCGTTAAAGCGATAGCACCTATGGTCATTGATATTCTGAATATGCCAGACAACTTAGACTATCAGTTGGAAGCATATAATGAGTATAGCGAGGAAATTCAGGATTATACAGACTTGGAAATTCCACAGACAGTGGACAGCCCTTCCGGCAGAGCCATAACCACTATGATCGACCCTTATTCTTATCGGGACCGATTGACTGTACCCAAAATGATTTTTAATGGCACCAATGATCCATATTGGGTGATTGATGCTATTAAACATTACCTCCCCGGCATTCCGGGCGAGAACTTTATCCATTATGTGCCCAATGCAGGCCATAATTTGGGCGACGGGAAGCAGGCTATTAAAGCCCTTGGCTCCTTTTTCAGCCATACTGTCAAAAACAAACCATTCCCCAAAACGTCATGGACTACTTCGGTAAGCGACGGTAGTGTGCTGGTCAATGTAGAGGCTACCAAAAAGAAACTGGTAGGGGTCAAATTGTGGGAAGCCTATTCCACTGATCGGGACTTTAGAAACGAAGAATGGGTTTCCACAGATCTGGGTATCAAAAAAGCAGATCAATTTCAGGCTGGTGTGAAGCTACCCGAACAAGGTTATAAGGCCTTTTATATAGATTTGATTTATAAGGACGCCAATGGCAATAAATACAGTCAGAGTACCCGTGCCTTTATGACCGACAACCAAAAGATTTTGTAAGATAATCAACCTTCCGGGCCCCTGGCACATGTTGCCGGGGGCTCTTTTTTGATTTGATTTACTGGGTCAACAATCAAATTTATTGGGTCAATAATCAAGTAGATATACTCGATTCGGCGATTCACAAATCCGGGAAATGAATTCAAAACTCGGATTTGTGTTTTCGTTACTACACTATTTCCCCAAATTTGTATGAATATGGGGATTTGAAATTCCGCAAAAAATAGGTTTTTGCGGGGGAACAGGAGGACCCTATCTACTCAGGAACATCGATTTTTTCGCGTACAATTCCCGGAATAAAGGATCATTCAGGTCCTTGATAAAGCGAATTGCCTCCCCGGTTGATTTCATTTCCGGCCCCAGCTGTTTATCAACCTCCGGGAATTTGTCAAAGGAGAACACTGGCTCTTTAATCGCATACCCTTCCAGTTTCCTTTCGATCTTGAAATCGGACAGTTTGTGGGTGCCTAACATGATCTTGGAAGCGATGTTGATATAGGGCACATCATATGCCTTGGCAATAAAGGGAACTGTTCGGGATGCACGGGGGTTCGCTTCGATTACATAGACTTTTTCGTCTTTGATGGCAAACTGAATGTTGATCAGCCCTTTTACATTGAGGGCCTTTGCCAGCTTGATCGAATATTCTTCCATTTTCTCTTTCACATTATCCGAAAGGCTAAATGGTGGGAGTACCGCACTGGAGTCTCCGGAGTGAATCCCTGCCGGTTCGATATGCTCCATCAGTCCGATAATATGGACATCCTCACCGTCAGAGATCGAGTCGGATTCGGCCTCCTCCGCCCTATCCAGGAAATGGTCGATCAGTACCCGGTTGCCGGGCAGGTTTTTCAGCAGGTTGACCACTGCCCGCTCCAGATCTTCGTCATTGATGACAATACTCATGCCCTGTCCTCCCAGCACATAGCTTGGACGTACCAGTACCGGATAACCTACTTCATTGGCCACCACCAAAGCTTCTTCTGCACTTTCAGCTACCCCATATTTCGGATAGGGGATATCCAGCTCCTTCAGCAGATCGGAGAAACGGCCCCGGTCCTCGGCCAGATCCATATCCTGGAAGGAAGTCCCGATGATCCGGATACCTGTGGCCTCCAGTTGTTCAGCCATTTTCAACGCAGTTTGGCCTCCCAACTGTACAATCACTCCCTCTGGTTTTTCCAGCTCAATAATTTCCCGCACATGCTCCCAGAATACCGGCTCGAAATATAATTTGTCCGCCATATTAAAGTCGGTCGAAACGGTCTCCGGATTACAATTGATCATGATCGCTTCATAACCCACCTCTTTGGCGGCCAGCAATCCGTGCACACAGGAGTAGTCAAACTCGATTCCCTGCCCGATCCTGTTCGGACCGGAGCCCAGCACGATGATTTTCTTCCGATCCGAGGGTATCGACTCGTTTTCCTCTTCAAAGGTCGAATAATAATAGGGGGTGGCGGCCGGAAACTCCGCGGCACAGGTGTCAACCATTTTGTAAGTGCGTCGGATGCCCAACGCTTTTCTCCGGTCATAAACTTCGTCCTCTGTCACATTTCCTCCCAAGACCCAGGCGATTTGTGCATCAGAATATCCTTTTTGCTTTAAAGTCAGGAAAAAGTCCTTCGGAATATTGGTCAATTGGTAGCGCTTCAATTCGGTTTCCAGATGCACCAACTCCTGAATCTGTTGCAGAAACCATTTGTCTATCAAGGTTACTTTCCGGATGGATTCCAGGGGCACGCCCATTTCAAAGGCATCTTTGATATGGAACAGGCGATCTCCGCTTGGGTTTTCGAGGCTATGCATGATTTCATCCAGGTTGCGGTTCTGGCGACCGTCGGCTCCCAGTCCAAGCCGTCCGATTTCCAGGCTTTGACAGGCTTTTTGCAAGGCCTCAATAAAGGTCCGGCCAATGGCCATCACCTCGCCTACCGCTTTCATCTGCAGTCCCAAATATTTGTTGGCACCCTTGAACTTGTCAAAATTCCAGCGGGGCACCTTGACAATTACATAGTCCAGGGTAGGCTCAAAATAGGCCGAAGTGGTTTTGGTAATCTGGTTTTCTATTTCATCCAGGTTGTATCCAATGGCCAGCTTGGATGCAATCTTTGCAATTGGGTACCCGGTGGCCTTCGAAGCCAGGGCAGATGAGCGGGACACGCGCGGATTAATCTCAATAGCAATAATTGCCTCGTTCTCAGGATCGACTGCAAACTGCACATTACATCCCCCGGCAAAATTGCCGATCGCACGCATCATTTTGATGGACTGATCCCGCATATCCTGATAGCACTTATCGCTAAGTGTCATGCCCGGAGCAACGGTAATCGAGTCTCCGGTATGAATACCCATAGGGTCAAAGTTTTCGATGGTACAGATAATGATCACATTGTCATTGCTGTCCCGCAACAATTCCAACTCAAATTCCTTCCACCCCAGCACAGCCTGTTCTACCAGCACCTCGTGTGTGGGTGAGGCCTGCAAGCCTCGGCTCAGGGCCGCCTCAAATTCTTCCTTACTATGTACAAAGCCACCTCCGGAACCTCCCAGGGTATAAGAAGGACGGATTACCAAAGGAAACCCAATTTTTTGGGCGGCTTCTTTTCCTTCCAGGAATGAATTGGCAATCTGCGATTTCGCCACCCCTACGCCAATATCCACCATCAATTGGCGGAAGGCTTCCCTGTTTTCGGTTTTTTCGATGGCAGCCACATCCACCCCGATCACTTTTACATGGTGTTTTTCCCAAATCCCCCGGTCGTCCGCCTCAATACATAGGTTGAGCGCGGTCTGGCCACCCATGGTTGGCAAAACAGCATCAATCTGTCTTTCTTCCAGGATTTGTTCGATACTTTCGCAAGTCAAAGGCAGCAAATAAACATGATCAGCGATGACTTTATCAGTCATAATCGTGGCCGGATTCGAGTTGATGATCGACACCGAAATCCCCTCTTCTTTGAGGGAAAGCGCGGCTTGGGAGCCTGAATAATCAAATTCACAGGCCTGACCGATCACAATAGGACCGGAACCAATAATTAGTACAGATTTGATGGAGGGATCTTTGGGCATTGTTTTAGAACTAATCTTTTAAAAATCTTGTTTTTAGCGCCAAAACAGAAGGGAAAGGACGAGACGACTTCCGACTGCTTTGTCGGAGTGCAAAGATACATGTTTTTATCTTAGTTGAGAATTAATTTTTGACAACAATGATTATTTGGCATAGTTTTGTCGGTGTGTTAAACAAGAAAAAACCATTTAGTCACTTAATTAATTAACAAGATGAAAGTAAGATTATCAATGATCGCCCTTTTTGTGGCCATTTCATTTGCGGCTACGGCTCAGTCTCCGTATCGCACAGCTGGGGGTTTATTTATCGATGTCGGCGATGGTAGCACCCTGGTCGGGCCGACGATTAAGCATTTCTTTACGGGGGAAAATGCGATTGCCGGGTCAGTGCTTTTTGGCAACAATTCGACTTACCTCGGTGCAGAGTATTCATACAACAAACCGATTGCAGGTGCAGAAGGCTTGTATTGGAATGTAGGGGTTGGGCCTCAGCTTGGGTTTTGGAGTGGAGAAACATTTCTTTACGTCCGTCCTGCTGCTGGACTTGAATTCAAAATTCCCAGTGCGCCATTGGCGTTAAGTTTTGACTGGAGGCCCATGTGGTATTTGGGCAGCGGGTCACACTTTACTGCAGGCCGCTTCGGTCTGTCCTTTAAGTACGCTTTTAATTAAGCCAATAAGCTAAAAAAGTTATGCGTATGCGAGGGATGTCTTTAAGGCATCCCTTTTTTGTTGTATCTTGCTTTATCATTGGAAATATTTGGATACAGAATGCAGGACAAACTTATAAAAATAGCAGTTGTCGGCCCGGAGTCCACCGGGAAGTCGGCGATGGGCGAGGCTCTGGCCACACATTTCGATACAGTTTGCGTACCGGAATTTGCCAGGTTCTACTGCGAGGGCCTCAACCGGCAATATACACCTGAAGATGAGTTGGCCATTTTTCATGGTCAGGTGGCTATAGAAAAAGCTATGGCTCCGCTGGCCCGGAACAACCTGTTGATCTGTGACACAATGATCCTGACAATAAAGATCTGGTGCGACCATCTTTTTGGCTATACCCCCCAGGTTGTGTTGGATGCATTGCAGAAAGTGGATTATGATTATTACCTGCTGATGGATATAGACCTGCCCTGGGTGGCAGATCCGCTGCGCGATTTTCCGAATGACCGGGAATATTTTATGGATGTCTGGCATCAGGAACTGCAGGCCCTGGGTGCCCGGTACCAAGTCGTCAGTGGTTTCGGAGATATACGACTTAAAAACGCA